>VGVY01000023.1 GCA_016873835.1 Ignavibacteria bacterium | reverse complement strand
TCATTTACTAATGTTGCTACTTCTCTTCCAAGCAGATCATAAACTTTTAAAATCACATGTGTTTCGTCATTTCGAGGAGACGATGTCGACGAGAAATCTTGAAGATTCCTCGCCCGATCAATCGGACCCGGAATGACATATTGAATTGTTGTACTTGGATTAAATGGATTAGGGTAATTTGAATTGCAAATAAAAATGGGTTATCCCAATCGTTAGATGAGCAGTCTAATTATTTTATTTGCAACCGGGGTTAGTGCCTCTAACACTAACCCCTACCTTTTTAGTTAATTTGTTTTTTAGCTCTCGCCTCCTCTATTTGCCATGTATTACGTATGTACTTTTATTATTGTCTCCCATTAAATATATCTCATGCCCATCTGTCCATATACCGTAAAAATCAATTTTTTCTTGATCCTTCATCAGATTTTTTAATTCTACCCATGTATTTCCATTATTGAACCAAACTAACCCAAAGTCTGATACGGCAAAAATGTATCTATCTTTCAAACCAAATACTCTTCTTATTGCATTATTTTTCTTTAATGTCGAAATCCATTGGTTTGTGGTTGAATTTAATATCCATACTCCTCCATAACCATATGAATATATTGTTCCGGAATTACTACGAAATATTCCCAAATTACCCCATCTCTCACCGGCTCCCCAATTCTCTGCAGTAAATATTGTTGAGTCAATTATCCTCCAGTTGTCCATTGAGCCGCGTATGTAATACTGCTCACGCCTAGGGAGATATGGATTATATGTACGGGCTACAATTACATTTTCATCTCCTAATTTTGTAACCCCGGCTAATACATAATCTGTATCTTCTGAAAACTTTTTAATTTTTATTGTATTAGCTTTCCATACATAACCATTGTAATGAAGTACAATTCCTTTTCTGCCACATACCCAGATATCCCGCGAGGATGTCCCCGTTATATCCATCAACCACGAATCAAACTTTAACTTATGATCGATCCATAATCCATTATTTTGAAGAACCAAGCTTTCCATATATTCATAACCGGCAATACTTCTATCCCTTGCTCCAATTACCCAAAAATCATTAGGCCCAAATCCATATACTTTATGTAAGCTCCAAGAACTTTGTTCAACAAATTGAAACAAATCTTTGAATTCCCACTTAACACCATTATAATGCCAGAATTTACCATCATTATCTTCGCTATGTCCCACTGCATAAACATCATTTGGTGAACTTCCCCAAATTGAACTAAGTGTCGTTTGGAAGGCATCGGGATATTCAAGTGTATCAACTGTCCAGGTCATTGTTAGAGGATCTTTGTAAATAGGTTCTGGCTCTGTTGGTGAGTTGCAAGAATTTGTAATTATTAAACTAATTAATAAAAAAAAGAGAATTATTTTCTTTTTCATTTTATTTGTATGTGTTTGATGATTAAACATTTTTATTAAGAACATGATAACTTATAATACAAGTAAACATTCATGCAAAAAACAAAAATGTAAAAAGCGGTGGGCCAGGCAGCTTATTACATTTACTTTCTATCTACAATATAAAAAAAATCAAAGTTACAAGTAATTAATTTTGAGGTTATTCTGAGTTCATCGCAACGTGATAAAAAAGTCAGCCTTCGATAAATCCATCTGTTGGCGGATTAGGAATGACAAACTAAATTGTGGAACGGTCAGAGACCGTTCCCTACGTTATGGTAATATATTGTTGTCAAGAACCGTTCCTTGACAAATAATAAATTAAAATCCAAACCATCTCAAAAATGGCAATGCTTTAGCAAGGAAAAACATTAGTAATCCAAATCCAATCCAAACTCCATAAACCATAATAAAATATTTTCCGGTGTTTTCAGACTTAAACATTTTAGCAAATCCAATACCTATTATTGCATAAAACCAAATTGAAAAAATATCTACTTTACTTAATAAAAATCCGGCAATTGTTGATTTATCAGAATCCATAAACTCAGCTAAACTTACAGCGGAGAAGAATTTATCTGTCACAAGAGCAAGAATTACCATAACAATAACTTGAATGACAACAATATACATTGGTAAACCGTAGGCAGACATGGCATCTTTGTAACTGCCTGAACCTTTGAGGACAAATTTTGAAAAGAGGAAGAATACTCCCGATACTACGAAAAATGAAATAAAAGAAAAGATTACAATACCAATTATTGAAAAAATAAGATTTGCTGCCATTCCCTGATCCATTTGGTCGCGAATAGCTTCCATCTGCTGTTCTTTTTGTGTTTCAGTCATTTGTCCGCTTTTAACAGCATCATCAAGATTCTTTTCGATCTGAGCCATCTGCTTTTCCATGATAGAATGCTTTATCACGGGATTGCTCATCATAATTATGTTCGATAGAATTGCAACAACAATTACTACCAGCAAAGGAAAAATCCAATCTGAAGTTTTTGGACCAGTGGTTGCAATTTTTGAGAATGTATTCCCTGGTTCTGAAAAGATCCCAACAAGCTTATCAGTATGGCTCATTTCAAGTTCTTCTGGTTCTTCAGTTGGCGACATTTTTGGAGCTTCTTGGTTCATTGTTTCGTCCATGCAGACTCCTATTATTTGGTTGGAAATAATATTGATTGTGTAACGTGACTGTTAATTTACTAAAAATTATTAAAGAAACGATTGATTTTATTCATTTTTTGTTGCGGGATTAAAAATAGAGTTTATTGAAATTTGAACTTTGGATCAGAATATTATCTGGTAATAATTATATATTTATTTTAGTCGAATGTGCTAATTCTCGCGTTTTATAATAATGAATCCGGTAACTGCATGACAAATAAGAAAGAGAGGCAAGAGAAATCTTCCCCATGTTTCTTTAATAGAAATGTTGATAAATGATGCATCAATTTCTTGCATGTAAAAAATTACTATTAATAAAGTTATAAAACTAAACGCGGAAATATTTCCGGTTTTTGTAAAAAGCATTGACTCACGTTCATCTAATTTAAATTCTTTGACTGATCTTACAAATACAAAGTAATAAACAGCCCAGCTAATGATGAGATAGATAAAACTGCCGAACCATTGTTTCTCAAAAGGAGGTTCATCAACAATTAGTACAAAACTAAAAATGAATAATGTAAAAATTCCGAAGTAGAGTTCATCTTTGAAAAACTTTTTAAGATTCATTAATCCTCCAAAAAGAAAATTTCTTCAACCTTTTTATTAAACACTTTCGCAATTTTCAATGCTAGCGGTAAACTTGGGTCATATTTCTCTCTTTCAATTGCATTGATTGTCTGGCGCGACACATCCACAAGCTTTGCTAAATCATCTTGCGATAATCTCTTTTCGGCACGTAATACGTGTAAATTATTTTTCACTTATATTTCTCTTTAACAATTTCGATTCCAACTACGTAAGAAATTATTGCAATCACTGATAAGATCACTAAAATATAATTAAGTAATGTTGGTGAAAAATTAAGAAACATAAAAATCAATATGAACATAGAAATTAAAGTAGTTGTAAATGTAATGTTCAAAGATTCGAGATGGATTCTTAACTTTAATTCATCTCCTCTCAAAATCTGAAAATGATAACCAAGAGTACAATAGATGAATCCAAGCATAGCTATGAATGTTGGAATTAATAAAATACTGCGGAAAAGAAAAGGTTCTTCATCAATAAGGGATTTAGCATCAATAAATTCGATTAATATGATCGGTAAAAAAATCAGTACTGCAGAAAAAATGAGCACAGTAGTTTTATAGGGGAACGAGAAATTTATTATAATTCTTTGCATAGAAACCTCAAAAAATGTGCATTTCAAACATATAGTATTCTTTACAAAATGTCAAGTATGCTTTACATTGAATTGTTTCACTGATTTATTTTTCCAATAGTCACTAATAAATAGGAGTCATAAAGAATTTGTAATTTTACTTAAATAAAAATATTTCCTTTTCAGAGGTAATAATGAAAACCATAATTGAACCCTTCAAAATTAAATCAGTCGAACCGATAAGATTTACAACAAAAGATGAACGAATAAAAATATTACAAGATGCTGGTTTTAATCCTTTCCTAATTCATGCAGATGATGTTTTGATCGATTTACTAACAGACAGCGGAACATCCGCAATGAGTTCGGATCAATGGGCTGGCGTGATGCGTGGTGACGAATCTTATGCCGGTGCAAAAAGTTTTTATGTATTTGAAAAGGCAGTTAAAAAAATCACTGGCGATAAATTTATAATTCCAACTCATCAAGGCCGTGCTGCAGAAAAGATATTGTTTTCAATTCTTGGCGGACCCGGAAAATATTTTCCAAACAACACACACTTTGATACAACCCGAGCGAATGTGGAATTTTCTGGAGCTGAAGCTGTTGATATTTTAAATGAAGTTGGAAAACATCCAGAACAAAATGCTCCTTTCAAAGGAAATATGGATGTTGAGGCACTCGAATCCTTCATAAAAAAAGTTGGCAAAGAAAATATTCCGTTTGTTATGCTGACGATTACAAACAATTCCGGCGGCGGTCAGCCGGTATCAATGCAGAATATTAAGGATGTAAGTTCAGTTTGCAAGAAATATAAGTTGCCGCTTTTCTTTGATGCATGCCGCTTTGCTGAGAATGCATACTTTATAAAATTACGCGAGAAAGGTTATGCTAATAAAAGTGTTTTAGAAATTTGTCAAGAAATTTTTTCATATGCTGATGGTTCAACCATGAGTGCGAAGAAAGATGCACTTGTAAATATTGGCGGATGGCTTTCAATGAACGATGAAGAACTTGCAATGAAATGCCGCAACCTTTTAATAGTAACAGAAGGATTTCCAACTTACGGCGGATTAGCCGGTCGCGACCTCGAAGCAATTGCGCAAGGATTAGAAGAAGTTGTTGACGAACATTATCTGCAGTACAGAATAAGAAGCACTGAATATCTTGGCGAAAAATTAATGAATAATGGAATTCCAATTATAGAGCCTCCCGGAGGACATGCAATTTACATTGATGCAAAAAGATTCGTTCCTCATTTAAAGCCAGAAGAATATCCCGGACAATCTATTGTCTGTGAAATGTATATTGAAGGAGGAATTCGAGCATGCGAAATAGGCAGTATAATGTTTGGTAAATATGATAATGACGGGAAACTTATTCCAGCCATGATGGAACTTGTTCGAATGGCAATTCCAAGAAGAGTTTATACACAAAGTCACATTGACTATGTTGCCGAAGTTGTTATCGAAGTATTCAATAGAAGAGAAAAATTGAAAGGTTACAAAATCACTTATGAAGCACCATTGCTTCGGCATTTCACAGCACAATTTGCACCGCTTTAATAATATGTAAAGATGTTGAACTTGTATTTTAATTTGCTTGCACAGAATGAAATTAAAAAAACATTTTACATTTAAATCTAAACATCAGGTTTGGAGAATTTTAATTTCCGAGTCCGATAAATTAATAATCGAGGTTCGGGATACAATAAACCGACAAGTTTTTTTTAGTTGTTATTATTTGATTTCAGGGAAAAGAATTTTTAACTCGTATCAACTCGAAGAAAAATTTTGGATTGGAATCGAATCAATTTTTAAGGATATTATTTTCTTCCATAAATTTTCAAAACCGGATATGCCCGGTCACAAACAAATAATTGCTTTTGATATTAATGAACAAAAAGTTTTATGGGCAAATGAAACTTTTACATTTTCATTTATTCACAATGACAATGTTTATTGTTATTCAGATGGATTCGAAGGACGAAATTATGTTGCACTGAACCACATAAATGGCGAGATAAGGAAGGATTTTGGGATAAACAATCCAGAAGTGAATTTATTACGAAATCAATCTGAATCAGAAAAAAGATTCGATCATTACTTGTTTCCCAATAAATATTTAGAGAGCCGCTGTGATAAAACTGTGGTTAATATAATTAACAACACAATAATTAATCTTGATATTGTTGGAGATGTTGAATATAATATCTACAAAGATTCGCTACTTTTCAATTTTCATTCGAGAGTATTGAGCAGTATTATCAATAAATTTTATGCTGTTGATATTAGTTCAAATAAAATTCTTTTTTCGGAAGTTCTTAGCTCTAATCTAAACGCCTTTGTGCCGGATACCTTTTTTGTCTATAAAGAATTTCTTATTATGCTGAAGGAAAGAAACGGTGTGTTAGTATATAAATTGGTGTGAGTATGAATATAAGTACTGCCGAGAAAAAGCTACTACTTGAAACTGCAAGAAAATCTATCATTTCCTTTTTTACTAAAGAAGCTATTCCCGAACCTAATTTTGAAAAACATCCAGTCTTAAAATCAAATTGCGGAGCTTTCGTTACAATTACTCAAAAGGGAAAACTTCGCGGATGTATTGGCTACATAATTTCTGATCAACCCTTATTCGAAACAATTTGCGATGCTGCAGTTCAAGCATCTCAGAACGATCCAAGATTTCCATCAGTTAAACAAAATGAAATTGAAAAACTTTCATTAGAAATATCAATTCTATCAGAACCATTTTCCCTTAATAATTATGATGAAATAGAAGTTGGTAAACACGGATTAATTTTAGAAGAGAAGGGTTATAGAGGTTTACTTTTACCTCAAGTTCCAATTGAACATAGAATGAACAAGGAAGAATATCTTGATGCAATTTGCAGAAAAACTGGTTTGCCATCCGGATATTGGAAAGATAAAAAATTAAAATTGAGTGGTTTTACTGCTACTGTTTTTAGTGAAGAATCTTTAAAAAGTGTAGAGTAGAATATGAAAGTACGGGAACCGGCTGTGGCTGGAATGTTTTATCCGTCCTCTCAAAGCAAACTGCAGAATATGATTATGGAGTTGCTCAATGCTAATAAAGTTGACGAACATTTCCCAAATATTACTGGATTAATATCGCCTCATGCTGGATATGTATATTCCGGAAAAACAGCAGCAGTTGGTTATAATACAATCGCTGATAAGGATTATTCAACAGTTATTATTCTTTCTCCAAGTCATAGAGAATTTTTTGCCGGCATTTCAATTTATGACGGCGATGCTTATCGAACTCCGCTTGGAACCATTCCAATCAATAAAGAAATAGCAGCTAAGCTTACTGCCGGAAGCAAAGTGATTTTTGAAAGCAGTCAAGGTCATGGGAGCGAACATGCAGTTGAAGTTCAACTCCCCTTTTTACAAATGGTTCTGAAAAATTTTTCAATTGTTCCTATAGTTATTGGAGATCAAAGAAAAGCATGCCATTATGAATTGTCTGAAAGGCTTTCAAAAGTAATAGACGATTCTGTACTGTTAATTGCTAGTACCGATCTTTCTC
Organism: Ignavibacteria bacterium; assembly: GCA_016873835.1. Classification (GTDB taxonomy): domain Bacteria; phylum Bacteroidota; class Ignavibacteria; order Ignavibacteriales; family Melioribacteraceae; genus DSXH01. Next base: position 21,015 of record VGVY01000023.1, on the reverse strand, counting down.
ATTTTTACAGCAGAACAATTGCGAAAAAGCTGGATTCAGTTATTGAAAACCACTTAATTAATTTTGATTATGAACATTTGCAATCAGATTTGGAAAATGGGAAATGCGAAGCATGCGGCGGTGGCGCCGTTGTTGCGTTAATGAAAGCTGCTGAATTAGCACAAAAGAAAAATATTAAGGTTCTAGCGCGAACAGATTCTGGCGACATAACCGGCGATCACTCAGAAGTAGTAGGCTACTTAAGTGCTGTTGTGTATTAAATAATCTTTACATCCCCTTTTGCCACCCTACAAATAAACCAAAGGAAAATTTTTCATTATTTTTCTCAGGTATATGATTTATCTAAAAAAATAGTTACCTTGAGCTCCCAATAAGCTTAACCCCAAAAGTTTTTATTCGTTAAATAAGAGGATAGCTATGACTGCATACAAGTTCAGTGATAACCTACACAATCTTAGAATGTCGCCCATCGTTAGTATTAGCGAGGAGGTCAGAAAGAAAGCACCAGATTTCAAAGCAAAAACTGGTAAAGATTTCATTCTCTTTCAGCGCGGAGAAATTGATTTTCAAACACCGCAATACATTAAAGAAGCAGCAAAGAAAGCAATTGATGGCGGCTTCACTAAATATCCAAAATCAGGCGGTGAAGATGTCTTTAAAGATGCGATTCTTTTTAAGCTGCAGTATTTTAATAATGCGACGGGTCTTGATAAAGAAAATATTGTATGCACTTACGGAGGACAGGAAGCACTTGAACTTTCATTTAAATTGTTCGAAGGGAAAAAGGGAGTTGGATTCGCACCATGCTGGAGCTGTGTGCTTGAAAATTTTGTTCCTTACTGCGCAACAAATTTTCATCAAGTTCCGCTTGAAAGCGATTTTAGTATTGATTATGATAAGCTAGATAAAGCATTAGAAGGTGCGGCATTCTTTTATTTAAATACTCCCCAAAATCCAACCGGCAAACTTTTTTCCAAAGAAGAAGTGATAAAAGTTGCAGAGTTATGTTTGAAACATGGTGCCTTTTTAATTTCGGACGAGGCTTATGAAGCAATAGTGTTTGATAACAAAAAACATTTCAGCCCAACATCACTTGAATATGATAACATAATCAGCACATTTACTTTATCAAAAACATATGCTATGACTGGCTGGCGCCTTGGTTATCTTGTAACACGCAATAAAGAAATACCAAAACTTTTGAAGCTTGGCAATTATACACAGACTGCCGGCGTTACAACATTTCTTCAGCATGCCGCAGCAGAAGCATTGAAGAATAAAGAAGAGAGTGAAAAAGCAATCGCTCAAATGGTTGCGGAATTTGAAAAAAGAAGAGATGTTTTCTATAATGGTTTAACTTCTATTGCTGGGATGAAAGTTACAAAACCTTCGGGCGGTTTTTATTTCTTTCCGGACTTTTCCGCTTTTATTCCAAACAATATTAATGGCGAAGAAAGAAAACATTACATTTATGACATTCTTTTTAATGAAGGAATTGCATCTGTTTATGGCTCGTGCTTCGGAAATTATTTTACTGATAATGTGAGATTTTCTTTTTCAACGACTCCAATAAGTGCTATTGAAGAAGGTTTGGAAAGAATGAAAAAGATTTTTGTTTAGTAAAAATTTGTACTGGCAGTTATTGTAATCTTCGAGGTTATACATACCTCGAAGTTTGTTTTTAATTTCAAAATTACTGCGGTGCTTCGTTAGAATATTTTTCTCGAATCAATTCATCATTAATCTTTTCTTCAAGGTCTGCCATTCCCGAAACAGCGATTGCTAAAGAGAGTCCATCTAATCCATGATGTTTCAATACTTCATATGGTGTTCCACATTCGGGATAATCATCAAGCCCAATTTTTTCAAAAGTTTTTCCTACCAAGGCATGCATTTCAATTAATCCTTCCATTAATTTATTACCAAGCGCGCCATAGATGGAATGATCTTCAAGCACAAAAATCTTTCTTGATTTTTTAGTTACATCAACAAGCCAATCAAGGTCAATTCTATTAAGCCATGGCATATTGATAACTTTTAAGCCAAATCCATTATCATGCAAAATTCTTGAGGCAACTAAAGCTTCGTGCAATAAAACTGGTCCATAAGCAAAAATAATTGCGTCATTGCCTTCAGTTAATTCTGTTCCTATCCCAACAATTAGTTCATAATCATCAGGCTGAACAATTCGTTCTGGTGAAGGACCAATTGCTAAACGAACAGCACAATTTTCCTTTGCATCATTAACACAATATTCTACAACTTTTTTTGTTTCAAACGAATTGCACGGCTGAATGATTGTAATGTTTGGAATTGCTAATAACAAAGAGATGTCTCTTACACTTTGGTGGGATTTTCCGGGTCCAGCCGGAATCATTCCCGCAAAATGACACGCATAAATAATTTTTGTTTTCTCACCGGCATTATTATAAATCTGTTCATTTGCGCGTGATGTAAGAAAACTTGCAAATGAATTTACAATTGGAATTAAACCCAACCTTGCAAGTCCGCCAGCTGCTGAAACCATATCTTGTTCAGCTATTCCATTTTCAATGAAACGGTCCGGATATGCATATTCAAATTTTCTGAGCTTACAATCTGCAGAAAGATCACTGTCTAACACGATAATTTTTTCATTAGATTTTGCCATCTCAACAAGTGCATCGCCGAAAGCATTAGAGACGAATTCTTTGTCAGACTTAAAAGATGTTTTTTGATCTAACTTGTTATTGGGAAATTTGATTTTTTTAATCTCTAATTTATCTGCTGACTTTGAAATTTTTTTGGTTAGTTCCTTAAGTCCATTTAAATAACTTTTATCATCAGGCGCACCGCTGTGCCAGCGGTAGTAAGTTTTTCCCGAAACAGTTTCTTTTACTGGTTTTTCCATAAAAGAAATCCCTTTCCCTTTCACTGTTTCGGCAATTATTAACTTTGGTTTGTTTTTGATTTTTTTTAATTGTGCGAATGTTTTTTTAAGTGCGGCAAAATTATGACCATTAACTTTTACAACATGCCAGCCAAAAGCAGTAACTTTTTTATAAACATCTTCAATGTTGTTCACATCAGATACAAGCATATCAGTTTGATATTTGTTGTGATCCATTATAACAGTGATATTATTAATTTTCTGATGTGCAGCAGCTTGAATTGATTCCCAAATCTGACCTTCTTGAAATTCACCATCACCGGTCATTACATAAACATGTCCGTCCTTTTTCAAATAAGATTTTGCCCACGCCATCCCTCTCGCTTTGGAAATTCCCATGCCAAGCGAACCGGTACTTGCTTCAATTCCCGGAATTCTAACTTCGGGATGTCCATCCAAACCATTTAATCGGCGAAGCATCAATAATTTTTCTTCCGATAGAATTCCGAGCGAATAAAAAAACGAATATAAACCTGGTACATCATGACCTTTAGAAGAAAAATAAATATCCCGATCAAAACTGCTGAATCCTTTTCCAAGAACATTTAGCTCATAGAGATAAAGGTAAGTAATTATATCTATAGAACTGAATGAAGAGCCAAGATGACCAGAGCCAGCTTTTTTAACTGCAACAAGAGTATTGTATCTGCACATGTCTGCATACAATTGCATTTTAGTTGACCAGCTTCCTTTAAACTGTTTAACTTTTTTAAACTCACTTTCTTTAATTAAATTGAATGGCATTTTAAATCCTAAGAATTATGAAAGTAAATTAACTGATTTTATCAGTTAGTATCAAAGGAGAAAAAATTTGAAAGAGTTTTAAAATTAATCATAGGTTTTGAGGTATTAATGCACGATACAATGACTCTCTAAATTTGCCGGTAGCTAAATCGTAAATGCCAAAACCAGCACAAAACTCCCAATAGTGAAAACTGAATTTGTATTGATTGCACAATTCAACAATAAATGAAGTCCACCACACTCTTGAATTCATATCAGCTTTTGAATAAGCTCCAAATTCGCCAAGATTAACCGGAATATTTTTACTTGCCGCCCACGATGCGACAGCATTAAAATCATTAATAATTAGATTTTTTTCAGATTGATTTCCGCTCCAAGTTAACCCAAGCCAAGCATCTGAACCAGAAACCCATTCAGCACCTTGGTGCGTAAATTGAAATGGACTGTAATAATGAAATGATAAAATAATATTTGATTCATTGGGTGGAAATACAAGCTGACTTAACGAACTAACTCCGCCCCAATTTGCAGTTCCAACTAAAATTGTTCTGGTTGGATTAGAAATTCTAATTTTTTCAATCGCTTCAATCATAAAAACATTCCAAAGAGATGGCGTTAAATTGGAATGCGGCTCGTTAAGTATTTCAAAAAAAAGTTTGTGAGAGTAATCTTTGTATCTCAAAGCAATTTGTTCCCATATCTTTAGAAATCTTGCTTTATGAGCTTGCGGATTTTGCATTATTTCATCATAGTGATGAATATTAATCACTACTGCTAAATTATTTTTTAATGCTTGATATATTGCCCAGTCAACTCTTTCAAAAAATGAACTCTGAATTGTATAAGGTTCATTTGTAATTGCATGAGCTGACCATTTAATAGGAATTCTTACTGAATTAAACCCAGCATTTTTAATAATAGAAAAAAACTCTTCTTTTAAAACAACACCCCATTCACCTTCATTTGGAGCTTCAAGTGCATTTCCCAAATTAATTCCTTTGCCGAGTAATTTATTTTGGTCGAATACATTTCCTTGTTCTTCGTTCGGAATTATTGGTTCAATGGGAGTTTCAAAATTTGAACAAGAATAAGAAATTAAAATCGTTAAGAGAAGGAGAAAGTATTTTAGAAAAGAGTAGTTCATCACTAATTTTTTTAATGAAACTTAATAAAAAATTTTTTCAACCTCAGTAAATCTAATAATTAGTTGAATAAGCATACCAATTAAGATAAATTCACTATTGCATTTTATCTGAGAGGGAAGAACATGAAATTCAAATCTATTATACTATTCTTATTACTTACTATTATTATTACTTCAGCACAATCGATTGATACAACTTTAATAAATGGTTTAGAATATAGATCGATTGGTCCGTATAGAGGTGGAAGATCTGGTGCCGTAACTGGTGTTCTAAGCAATCCAAATCTTTTTTATTTTGGTTCTACTGGCGGCGGAGTGTGGAAATCAGAAAATTCAGGTCAAACTTGGAAAAATATTTCGGATGGTTTTTTTGGAGGTTCAATTGGTTCGGTTGAAGTAAGTCAGTGGGATCCAAATGTTATTTACGTCGGAACTGGGGAAGAAACAGTCCGCGGAAATGTATCTAGCGGAAATGGGATTTGGAAGAGCGAAGATGCCGGTACAACCTGGAAATTTATTGGACTAGAAGATTCTCGTCATATAACTGATATTGTTGTTGATCCTAAAAATCCCGATTTAGTTTTTGCATCATGCCTCGGTCATCTTTATGGCTCAAATGAAATGAGAGGAATTTATAAAAGTAAAGATGGCGGAAAAAATTGGGAGAGAATTCTTTTTATTAATAAAGAAGTTGGAACAGTTGACTTAGTAATGGATCCGACTAATTCCAGAATACTCTATGCAGCAGCATGGAGAGTAATTAGAAGTCCATATAGTTTAGAAAGCGGCGGAGAAGGTTCAGGTTTGTGGAAATCTACTGATGGAGGAAATACATGGAAAAATCTTACTACAAAAAAAGGAATGCCAAAAGGTATAATTGGGAAAGTTGGAGTTTCAATATCTCAAGCAGATCCCAAGAGAATTTACGCAATCATTGAAGCTGATGAAGGAGGTGTTTTTAGGTCAGATGATAGAGGAGAAACCTGGAAGAAAATGAATAGCGATAGAAATCTTCGTCAAAGAGCTTGGTATTATACAAGACTATATGCTGATCCTAAAGACAAAGATAAAGTTTATGTTTTAAACGTTGGTTTTTGGAGGAGTAAAGATGGAGGAAAAACATTCGAAAGAATTTCAACTCCACATGGTGATCATCATGATTTATGGATTAATCCAGACAATCCGAACATTATGATTATTGGTGACGATGGCGGCGCACAAGTAACAGTTGATGGCGGAAGCTCCTGGAGTACTTATTACAATCAACCGACCGCACAATTTTATAGAGTTACAACCGATAATCATTTTCCATATAGAATTTATGGTGCTCAGCAAGATAATAGCACCGTAAGAATTTTTCACCGCACTGAAGGGGGAAGCATTGGAGAAAAGGATTGGGAAGAAACTGCTGGTGCAGAAAGCGGTTGGTTAGCACCAGATCCCAAAAACAGCGATATAGTTTTTGGCGGCAACTATGGAGGTCATCTTGGATTGCTCAATCACAAAACTGGCGAAAGAAGAGTTGTAAATGTTTGGCCAGATAATCCAATGGGACATGGCGCTGAAGGAATGAAATACCGCTTTCAATGGAATTTCCCAATAATGTTTTCTATTCATAATCCGGAAATTCTTTATGCCGCTGGAAATAGATTGTTCACCACTTCCAACGGAGGGGAAAGTTGGAATGCAATGAGTCCAGATTTAACTAGAAATGATTCAACAAAATTAAAACCATCCGGCGGACCAATTACCAAAGACAATACAAGTGTTGAATACTATTGTACAATTTTTGCATTGGCAGAATCTCCATTAAAAGAAGGAATTATATGGACTGGAAGCGATGATGGATTAATACATGTGACAATCGATAATGGGAAAAATTGGCTCAAAGTAACACCACCCAAAGATATTTTACCAGAATGGGCACAAATTAATAGTATTGAAGTTGATCCATTTTTAGAAGGGGGACTTTATGTTGCTGCAACGAGATATAAGCTTGATGATTACACTCCTTACTTATTAAAAACCTCCGACTTTGGAAAGACTTGGAAAAAAATAACTAATGGAATAAACCCAAAACATTTTACACGAGTTATTAGGGCAGATAAAAAAAGAAAGGGCTTGCTTTTCAGTGGAACTGAAGAAGGAATGTATATTTCATTTAATGATGGAGCAAGTTGGCAGTCATTTCAACAAAACTTACCAATTGTTCCCATAACTGACTTAACTATTAAAAATGAAGATTTAATAATTGCTACACAAGGAAGATCTTTTTGGATTATGGATGATATTACTCCATTAAGGTCATTAACAGAAGAAATTTCTAAAAAGAATTTTCATTTATATCAACCAAGAAACACATGGAGAATTGGAGGCAACAGCAGAGATGATATAACTTTAACTGGCAAAAATTTAAAAAGCGGAGTTCAACTTTATTATTACTTTAAAGAAGCCCCCGACAGTGATAAAGTAGAACTTAAATTTTACAATCAAAGCAATAAACTAATCAATGCATTCAAAGCTAAAACAAAAGAAAGAGCAGAAATAATTCCAATTAAAAAAGGGCTTAATAAATTTATCTGGAATATGCGTTACAAAGACGCAGATAGATTTGAAGGGCTAATTTTATGGTCTGGAGATGGCATGAGAGGTCCTATCGCTGTTCCGGGAATGTACAGTGCAGCTTTAATTTTAGGGAAGGACTCGCTTACAATTCCATTCGAGATTGTTAAAGATCCACGTTCATCTTCGACTCAAAGTGATTTAGAAGAACAAATCAGTTTTCTGATTAACTCGCGTGATAAGTTATCTGAATCACACAATTCAATTAAACAGATACGTGATATTCGAAAACAAATTTCTGAAGCAAAGGATAAAATGAAAAAGGTAAACGAAGCAGAGGTTGTGAAAAAAACTATTGATCAAATAAACAAAGAATTAACAGAAATTGAAGAATCTCTTTACCAGACAAAAAATAGAAGCCAGCAAGATCCATTAAATTATCCGGTCAGGCTTAATGATAAGCTATCATCTTTAGCTGGTGATATGGCTGAAGGAAATTTTAAACCGACACTTCAAGCAAGAGAATTACAGAAAGAACTTTTTAAACAGATTGATTATCAACTTGAAAAGTTGAAGCAAATTGTTGGACAAAAAATTCCTGAACTTAACAAATTGATAAAAGAAGTTGATTTGCCAGCTATAATTATTAATAATTAAGTAATGTATTAACAAAAAAAAGTACGTTATGTTAGAATCCTTTGGCACTCATGAAAGAAGCACATGGTTTTAATGTGCATGCTGCCCAAGTAATGTCACTAGATTTATTTCTTCGATGGCAAATTATATTTATGCTGTCAAAGGAAATGAAATTTATGTCAATCTATTTACTAATAATGAAACTGAATTCAACTTAAGTAAAGCAAAAGTAAAACTGAAGCAAGAAACAAATTATCCATGGGATGGAAATATTAAATTTTCAGTTACAACAACTGTTAAGAATCATGGTTATGTTTTAAAGATACGTTATCCAGGCTGGGCGCATAATGAAGCGATTCCAAGCAACTTATATTCTCTTTTAGAAAATCCGAATGAGGAAAAACGCATTGTAATTTTAACTGTGAATGGAAAAGTTACACCGTTAAAGCTTGATAAAGGTTATATTGTTATTAATCGGAAGTGGAATACAAATTCAATTTGATGTCCCAAAGGAAATTTCTCAAGTAGAAATTTATTGGTTTGACGATACTGGCATTGGGGAACGCCGCATACCAAAATCATGGAAAGTTTTTTATGATGAAGATGGAAAATGGAGACAAGTTTTGAAACCGTACGAACTAAAAAATTGAAAATTGAGATTGAATCGCAAAAGGATTTTTCCGGGGGAATTCACGAGATTAAATTAAAATAAGAGCTGCTCAATTAAGGTTTTTCAAAATTTATTTTGATTATACCAGTTGATTTCTGAAAATTGAAGCAGTCATAGGTAGAAATAATTTGGAAATCGAATTGAAAAATAATAGGAGTGAAAAGCTTATTTAAATTTTTTTTGCCTTCATCCTCTAAACAGTGTTAAATTACACTGCGCATTAATCAATAAATAGGTCCGATGAAATTTTTTCTAATAATTGCGTTCAATTTTTCAATTGTATTTGCCCAATCTAATTTAGATAGTTTAATTAAAAGCATTTCAACCAAGCCAGACACAACCAGAATTAGAATTCTTACCGATTATTGTTGGGAATTTAGAAGTAAAGATCCCGAGAAAGCAATTAAAAGCGGCTATTTAGCATTCAATCTAGCCGAAAAAATAAATAACAAATCTCTTCAAGCAAAAGCTATTAATCTCATTGGTGTAGTCTACAGAAATTTGGGCAATTTCGATAAAGCACTCAGCAATTATAAAAAAGCTCTTCAATTCGCTGAAGAAGCAAAAGATTCAATGCAGATTGCCTATTCTTATAATAACATTGGCGGTATATACAGACTTGAGGGGAATAATAAATTAGCTCTCGATTATATTTTGCAAGCTCTTAAATTTTTTGAAAAGATCGGTGATAAGAAAGGAGCTGCTTTTTGTACAATTAATGTTGGTTTAATTTATAGAAATCAGGAAAGTTATCTCAAGGCTCTTGAATATTTAAACTATACTTCTAGGTTAAGAGATGAAATAAATGACAAACCTGGAAAAGCACTTGCTCTAAATTTAATAGCAGAAGTTTATTTTGCTATGAATGAAATAAATGTTGCTTTAAAATATTATAAGGAAGTTGAAGATTTATATCATGAAGTTGATGATAAGAAAGGACTAGCTTCAGTTTGGAATGGAATTGGCGGTGTTTATTATTTAAAGAAAGATTATAACACTGCTCTTGAATATAGAAGCAAGGCGTTGGAATTATGTATTAGGATCAAATATATAGAGGGGGAAATTTCCAGCTATAACGGTTTGATTATGATTTATGCAATGCTAAATAGATTTGATAAAGCAGAAGAAAATCTAAATAGGGCAAAAAAATCAATCAGCAATATTAGAGCAGCTTATTTGGAATTAAACTGTTACAAAAGCTGGTCTGAATATTACGAATTGAAGAAAGATTATAAACAAGCTCTCCTTTATAATAGAGAATATATTGCATTGAAAGATTCTGTTCTAAGTCAAGAGAATATTGAATTAGTAAGCTCGATGGAAGCAGCTTATAAATCAGAGAAAATGGCAAAGGAAAATTCGCTTTTGTTAAAGGATAATGAACTTCAGAAAAAGCAAAGAAATTATTTCTTAATCATTGCTGCTCTTGTTTTAGTAATCGGCGCAATTCTTTATAATCGGTATAGGGCGATGAAAGTTGTTAGCGATAAATATCGTGAATTAAATATAGTAAAAGATAAATTTTTTAGAATTATTGCACACGACCTACGAACTCCATTTAATACAATTTTAGGATATAGCGAAATTCTTAAAGAAGATTTTAATGATTTAATTGATGAAGAGAAACTTTCTTTGGCTTCGGATATTCATGAATCTGCCAACCAGAGCTTTCTGCTTTTGGAAAATTTATTGGTTTGGTCACAAGCTCACTCTGGCAGTATTGAATTTAAGCCGAAAAAAATGAACTTGCTAAACCTGATTAATGAAAGTATCTCTGTACATAAGACCACTGCAAGAAGTAAAAATCTTTTGCTTGAAATTAATTGTCCAAGCGATCTTGAAATAGTAGCCGATGAACAAATGATAACTACAGTAATAAGAAACCTAGTTTCCAACAGCATTAAATTTACAGAAACCGGAAAAATTTCAGTTATAGTTACGAGATTAAACGGGGACATTAAATTTATTGTCCGCGATACTGGAATTGGCATGGATGAAGACACAAAATCGAAATTATTTAAACTGGACCAATATATTACTTATAGAGGAACAAGGGGAGAAAAAGGAACCGGACTTGGACTATTACTCTGCAAAGAGTTTATTGAAAAGCATGATGGTAAAATTTGGATTGAAAGTGAAATAAATAAGGGAAGCGACTGTATTTTTACAATTCCAACCGGCTAATCGAATGGGTATTTCATAAATTTCAGAAAACATATCTAATTTGAACATGAAAAAAATAATTGCATTACTATTTTTATTTACCTCACTTAATATTGGCCAGGTTAAATATTTTTTTAAATCTTTCTCGGATTTTAAATTTAAGCTCGATTCTATATGTAATCTGCAAGATGAAACGTTACGAAACAATTCAATAAATGCTTTTTGGGATACATTAAAAGCACATGGAAAAATTCCTTTTACACATGGAGATTCTGTTGCATTTATATATAGAGGAAGCGCTTCCTCAGTAAAATGGGCTGGTGATTTTAATGGCTGGAATCCAAATGCAATTAATTGGGAAGGGAAAAAAGTTGGTGCTGCCAATGATGTATGGATAAATATAAAAAGTTTTCCAAGCAAAGCTAGACTCGATTACAAACTTGTTATAAACAGCAGTAATTGGATTACTGATCCATCAAATCTACTTTTGCAGTATAGCGGAGTTGGAACTTATAATTCAGAACTTCGTATGCCTAATTGGAAATTCCCCGACGAAACTCTAGCTCGACCAGAAGTAACAAAAGGAAATATTTCTCAAAACTTTTCGATTTCAAGCACAAATCTTGGGTACGATGTTTATTATAGAGTTTACACACCAGCCAATTATCATAACCTTTCTGCACTTCCCGTAATTTATGTTACAGACGGACATGAGTATACTGATGATAGATTAGGAAGCATGATTAATGTTTTGGACAAATTAATTCATTATAAGAAGATTAAACCAATCATTGCAGTGTTTATTGATCCGCGAAGTAGTCCTTCTTCTGGAGGACAAAACCGAAGAGGGGAACAATATGTCAACAATTCTAAGTTTGCAAATTTTGTTGTTGAGGAACTAGTTCCCAAAATCGACTTAGAATTTAAAACAAATAAATCGCCAGAAGCTCGTGCAATACTTGGTACTTCACTAGGCGGCTTGAACTCTGCATATTTTGGCGCGACAAAAAGTAATGTGTTTCACTTAATTGGAATCCATTCACCAGCATTTCAAGCCGGTACTTCAATTTACAACATGTACCAAAACGCAGAAAAATTACCATTAAAAGTTTTTATGAGCACCGGAACAATTTACGATACCCAGTCAAATGCTTTGCAAATGAAATCGATTCTTGATTCAAAGGGTTATCAATTAATGTACATTGAAGTTCCTGAAGGACATTCTTGGGGCAATTGGAAAGCTTTACTTGATGAACCGCTTATTTATTTTTTCAAAGATGAAATTCAAACCGGAATGATTCGCAATGAGGAATTGCCGACTGAATTTGAAATTATTAATTATCCAAATCCTTTTAATCCCTCAACTAAAATTTGGTTTTCTATTCCAACTCAGTCAACTGTTAATTTAGAAATTTATAATTCAATCGGCGAAAAAGTTGATACTCTGATTTCAAATTCCCAAATAGCTCCCGGTAAATATAATTTTGAATTTCATCCTAAGAATTATGCAAGTGAAATTTATTTTGCGAGGCTTCAAACTGAATCAGTATCAATTCTTGGCAAAATGGTTTTTCTGAAATAATCTCAATTATCTGACTTCTGATTTCTCCCTTCTTTTTTTATATTTGCGCAATTAAATAATCGAGGTGTATCATCGCAAAGAATCAAAATGATGTTGTCGAAAAAATTGTATCCCTGGCAAAGAGAAGAGGGTTTGTTTTTCAGTCAAGTGAAATTTACGGCGGATTAAACGGATGTTGGGATTATGGTCCATTAGGGGTTGAACTTTTGAAAAATATTAAAGAAGAGTGGTGGAAATCCATGACTTACCGCGAAGATGTTGAAGGATTAGATGCTTCTATTCTTATGCATGCTCGTGTTTGGGAAGCAAGCGGTCACGTTGAAAATTTTACAGACCCTATGATTGATTGTAAACAATGCAAAGCAAGATTTAGACTTGACACACTTACTGAACTTGTTTCTGAAAAAAATAAAGAGAAAGCACTTAAAGAATTTGATGCCAATTTTTTTTCACAAGAATGTTCACTTGACGAAAAATTTACAGCAATTCTTGAGGACACTTCAAGTTCAGAAAAATTATTGGGCTTGCTTGGGTGTCCGCAATGTGGAAACAAAGGTACATTTACTCAACCACGCAAATTTAATTTGATGTTCAAAACTTTTTTAGGTCCGGTAGATGATTCGGCAAATGTAATTTATTTACGACCAGAAACAGCGCAAGGGATTTTTGTTAACTTTTTGAACGTAGCAAATTCAAGCCGTCAGAAACTTCCATTTGGGATAGCACAAATTGGAAAAGCTTTTCGTAATGAAATAAACACAAAAAACTTCTTGTTCCGCACACGTGAATTTGAGCAGATGGAAATGCAATACTTTTGCAAACCGGGAACCGACACACAATTTTATGAAGAATGGAAGGATAGAAGAATTGATTGGTTCAAATCTTTGGGAATGACTGCAAGCAAATTAAGATTCCATGATCACCCGAAAGATAAACTTGCTCATTATGCAAAAAATGCAACTGACATTGAATATGAATTTCCTTTTGGATGGGGAGAAATTGAAGGGATACATAACCGAACTGATTTTGATTTAAGCAGACATCAAGAGTATTCCGGCAAATCACAACAGTATTTTGACGACGAGACAAAAGAAAAATACATTCCTTTTATAATTGAAACTTCTGCCGGCGCAAGCCGTTCATTCATGGCATTTTTAATTGATTCATATTATGAAGAAGATGTTAAAGGGGAAGTTCGAGGAGTTCTAAGATTCCATCCAAAGCTTGCACCAATTAAAGCAGCAATCTTTCCGCTTGTTAACAAAGACGGAATGCCTGAAGTCGCAAGAAAGATCGAAAATGATTTACGCCCATACTTAAGAATTTTTTATGATGATAAAGGAGCTGTTGGACGCAGATATAGAAGAATGGATGAAGCTGGTACGCCATTCTGCATAACTGTTGATACTCAAACACTTCAAGATGAAACTGTGACTGTTAGAGATCGGGATTCTATGGAACAAGTTAGAATATCAATTGGGAGTCTGCTTAATTATTTTTTAGAAAAACTTAGGTAAAAAAAAGTTTAATAAAGTTATCTAATTTGCCCCAAACCATTCAAGACATTTTTTATCGCTTGCTGTGGAAGTTTCTGATTTATACTCATAGACCGGTACTTCAAACTGTTCACCGATCAGCCAAAACTTTTTAAATGAATCGGTCCTCATCTTAAAGCATTGCCCAAGCGCATTTGGATGTGCCCTTAATACTGCATTTGAATTTAATACTCGCATAATTTCAGACAAAGTTTGCTCACCAGTATAAAAACGGATCATTGCACTTAAACTTCCATTAGAAATAACCAAAGATTCATTTTGACATCTTCTCATCAAATCATGCATGAAATCATCCAAAGACTTAGTTCCGTTTGAATTCTGTTTAATATATGCATTGAGATTATGTGCGATAATATCACCACGCATATAAGGAAGTTTCATTATGTTTTGATCGGTCCAAAATTCTTTCACAACCCTTTCATTTTTCTCATATCGAACAGAGGATGTGTAATAAGCATATAAAATTTTATTGTACTCTTCAACGTATTCACTAAGCGTAATTAGTTTAGCGCGTAGTAATAGTAATCTTGTGTAGTAATCACAAAAACCTTCTTTGAACCAATAAACAAGTTGTTCTTGCTCTGCAAATTGCATCTTTTCTCCAACCCAAGTATGAAATGCTTCATGAGCAATAATTCTTTTCAGTCGGTAATCAATTATGCGGTCACTGGACAAAAATAGAGCGTAGGAATTTATTCGTCCCGTCCCACCTTGGTCTCCGCTTCCCTCAATTGGAAGGACAGTGAGCAAAAAGAATGGGAAATTATGGTCATTCCAAAAATCTCTCTCAATACGAATAATATCCCGAACAACATCTAATAATTGATCATCATTAAAATTCCATCTTCCTCTTATTGAAAGATAAATTGGATTGTTGTTAATAATTCTTTTATGGATTCTAAAATCACCTCCGGAAAAAACCGAGTATTTAAATTTCCATAAAGGCAATTTTAAGTCTTGAACTTTTTCATTAATACCAAAACTGTTTGCTAAATTCCAAGTGGAGGGCATGTGATTCCAGACCAATCTGATCTTAAATTCACTGGTCCAATCGAGCAGTGGAATGATAAAGAATGTTTCACCGAGAAAATGAAAAAACTTTCTGTTTAGAACTACCATATAATGATTCCCTAATTCTAAATCATCATCTCGGCTTTCTTCAATTTGGTAATAAATTTTAACAGTGGAGTTAGGTGGATATTTCACAATTTTTTGATCAGGCTTGTCTGTCTCATAGATGGCTGATGATTCAGAAAGTGTTTTTAGAAATTTTATTCCGTTTGAATGTTGCTGCCCGCCAAACTCTTCGGGAAGTTGAATTAGAGTTTCGCCGGATTTGTCTCCTTTAAATTCTAGAACAACAATAAATCTAAATACATTAATGTCATAGAAAGGCTCTATTGAGTAGCTAATATCGAAGGTGTTTTGATTTTTGGACCTTGTGTAATTCTCATTTACAAATAAGTTACCATAAATAAGATTATTTAGGTTAATTATTATATATATGAAAACAGTAGAAATCTTGAACATTAGCAATTGCCTTGCAAAAAAACGAAAAATACTTTCCCTTATTACGAAAATATTACCTGAAATGAAATACATTTTGTTATACTCATTACCGCATTCAGGAAGGAACAAATTCTAAATTTGATGTTAAACTGAAGAAAAATCTGAAACATCTACTAAATTTAATAAACTACTTGACTATCAAATTTATTAATCAAAGTTTTGTATGGATAAAAGTTAGACTTGCAAACTTCGCCTAACCGAAAGCATCTAAATATGAAATCATTCAATTTATTTATTAATAATAAAAGGTAATCTAATGAGAAAGAAATTAATTATAGGACTGTTTCTTATCGGCTTTGTTTTTATATCAGGGCAATCAAGAAAAATTGATTTTGAACAATACGACCTTTCTAACGGAATGAATGTTATTCTGCATAAGGACAACTCGTTACCAATTGTAGCAATTACGCTTACTTATCATGTTGGTTCAAAAAATGAAGATCCTGAAAGAACCGGCTTTGCGCATTTTTTTGAGCACTTAATGTTCGAAGGATCAAAACATATTGAAAGAGGGCAATTTGATAAATTATCTCAAGGCGCTGGTGGAACCAACAATGCAAGCACATCCCAAGACAAAACATTTTACTACCAAATATTTCCATCAAACCAGCTTGAGCTTGGTTTGTGGATGGAGTCAGAAAGATTATTACATTTAAAAATTGACAGTACTGGGGTTGAAACACAACGCAAAGTTGTCAAAGAGGAAAGAAAACAACGGTATGATAACCAGCCTTATGGTTCATTAATTGAGCAGACTTTTAAAAGAGCATTTACAAATCATCCTTACAATTGGACGCCAATTGGTTCTGCACAATATATTGATAAAGCTACTTTGAATGAATTCATGGATTTTTATAAAAAGTTTTACATTCCTCAAAATGTAACTCTATCGATTGCCGGTGATATTGATATTGCAAAAACAAAAGAGCTTATTAAAAAATATTTTGAAGATATTCCAAAAGGGAAAACTGAAATCAAACCGATTACAATTATTGAACCTCCACTGGCTGGTGAAGTAAGAGACACTGTATATGATAATATTCAACTGCCATTAGTTTTACATGCTTATAGAATTCCAGCCCAAGGAACGTCAGATTATTATGCTCTCGATATGCTCTCAACTCTTTTAGCACAAGGACAGAGTTCAAGGCTTTATAAAGAATTAGTTGATAAACAGCAGAAAGCAGTATTTGCCGGTTCATTCAATTTTGCTCTCGAGCATCCCGGATTGTTTATCACTTATGGCGTAACAAATGTTGGTGTTCAAGGAGATCAGCTTGAAGCCGCTATGCAATTTGAAATTGATAAAGTAAAGAAAGAGTTGATAAGCGAAAATGAATTTCAAAAGCTTCGCAATCAAACAGAAAATGATTTTGTTAATTCTAACAGCACAATGGTTGGAATTGCCGGAAGTTTAGCCAATTATCATGTCTACTATGGAGACGCTAATCTGATTAACAATGAAATTAACCGATACATGAAAGTTACCAGAGAGGACATTAAGAAAGCAGCTAATAAATATCTTAATACTGACAATAGAGTTGTACTTTATTATTTACCGAAAGCAGCTAAAAAAGATAAATCGTAAAAAGTTTATAAAGGAAAATGGAGAACATAAAATGAAAAAAAGTATTGTACTAACATTATTATTGATACTATTTACTTTGCCGAACTTTGCGCAACTAGATAGAAGCAAAAAACCAGCTCCCGGCCCGGCACCTGAAATTAAACTTGGTGATTATGAATCTTTCGTAATGAAAAATGGATTGAAAGTTTTTGTAGTTACTAATAATAAAATTCCTAAAGTTGCTTTTAACTTGGTAATTGACCGCGATCCTATTTTAGAGGGTCAAAATGCCGGTTTTGTGGATGCTGCCGGACAGCTGCTTAGAACTGGAACAAAGTCTAAAACTAAAGAAAAGCTAGACCAAGAAGTTGATTTCATTGGCGCAGCCTTAGCTACTTCCTCAAATGGAATTTTTGCACAATCACTTAAAAAACATGTTAATAAACTTCTCGAATTAATGTCTGATGTTCTTCTCAATCCAAGTTTTAAACAAGAAGAATTAGATAAAATAATTAAGCAAACACTTTCTGGTTTAGCTTCCCAAAAAGATGATCCAAGTGCTATTGCATCCAGAGTTCGCGACGTCCTTTTCTATGGTAAGGATCATCCATATGGCGAACCAACAACAGAAGAAACTGTAAAAACAATTTCACTTGAAATGTGCAAAACATATTACAACACATTTTTCAAACCCAACACTGCATACCTTGCAATTGTTGGCGATATAACTAAAAAAGAAGCTCAAAAGCTAGCTGAAAAATATTTTGGTAAATGGAAAATTGGGGAAGTTCCAAAAAAATCTTACGAAAATCCTAAAACACCAATTGTTAATAAAGTTGAATTAGTTGATCGTTCTAATGCAGTTCAATCTGTTATTATGCTTGGCTATCCATTTGAATTGAAAATGGGTAGTGAGGATGTAATTAAAGTCTCTGTTCTTAATACAATTTTAGGAGGTTCTTTCGCATCCAGACTTAATCAAAACTTGAGAGAAAAACATGGATTCACTTATGGTGCTGGTTCTTCGTTTAGTCCAGATAAATACATCGGTTCATTTTCTGCTTCAACAACCGTTAGAAATTCTGCAACCGACAGCGCAATAACTGAAATGATGAATGAATTCAAAAAAATTAGAAACGAAAAAGTTAGTGATGAGGAACTTCAGTTAACAAAAAATTATATGACCGGAAGTTTTGCTCGTTCACTTGAAAATCCTCAGACTATAGCAAACTTTGCAATCAATATTGAGCGTTACAGATTGCAGAAAGATTATTACAAAAACTATCTCAAGAATTTAAATTCAATTACGTCAGAAGATTTACTTGTAACTGCTAAAAAATATATCAAGCCGAACAACTTGCATGTTTTAGTTGTTGGCAACGGAAGTGAAATTGAAAAAAATATTTCAAAATTTAGTTTGAGTAACAAAGTAGAGTATTTTGATATTTATGGAAATCCTTATGATCCATCGGTTAAAAAAATACCGGAAGGGATGACTGCACAAAAAGTATTAGATAAATATGTTGAATCTATCGGCGGAAAGGAAAACATTCTTAAAGTAAAAGACAGAACATTAAAACTTACCGGTTCTGTTCAAGGAATGAACCTTACAATCACTATTTCTATGAAAGAGAATTTCAAATTATATCAGATGATTGATGCCGGAGTATTTCAGCAAAAAACTGTATTCGATGGCGTGAAAGGGAAAGCTCAAGGTATGGGGCAAACAACTGAGATAACTGGAGATTTAGCTGAAGAGACAAAATTCCAAGCTTTACTTCATTCTGTGCTTGAATATGAAAAGTTTGGCGTTGTATCAGAATTGAAAGGAATGGAAACAATCAATGGTAAAGAAGCTTACAAAGTTGAAATTACACGAGCATCCGGCAAAAAAAGTACTCAATATTATGACGTTGACTCAGGGCTTCTGTTGCGGAATGTAAGTACTACAACAACAACTCAAGGAAGTTTTACTCAAACAATGGATATGGATGATTATAAAGAAGTACAAGGCGTAATGTATCCTTTTAAAATGACGCAAAGCTTTGGTCCTCAGAATATTGAACTTACAGTAACTTCAGTTGAAGTAAATACAAACCTACCAGATTCTTTGTTTGAAGTGAAATAAGATTTTTTAACCTACATGGCTGTCAAGGAATGGTTCTTGACAACAATATATTACCATAACGTAGGGAACGGTCTCTGACCGTTCCACAATTTAGTTTGTCATTCCTAATCCGCCAACAGATGGATTTATCGAAGGCTGACTTTTTTATCACGTTGCGATGAACTCAGAATAACCTCAAAATTAATTACTTGTAACTTTGATTTTTTTTATATTGTAGATAGAAAGTAAATGTAATAAGCTGCCTGGCCCACCGCTTTTTACATTTTTGTTTTTTGCATGAATGTTTACTTGTATTATAAGTTATCATGTTCTTAATAAAAATGTTTAATCATCAAACACATACAAATAAAATGAAAAAGAAAATTATTCTCTTTTTTTTATTAATTAGTTTAATAATTACAAATTCTTGCAACTCACCAACAGAAAACCAGCAGCAATTTAAACACCCAAGAGATATGATTTGGACAATTGATACTCTATCATATCCCGGCAGTGATCAAACTATTATGACATCAATGTGGGCAAGTTCTTCACGTGATGTTTGGATTGCTGGACATAATGACCGCAGCAAAGGAAATTTATGGCATTTTAATGGTAATAAGTGGAGTGATTATGTTTTATCAAACGATATTGAAAGATCACCATTATCTTTCGCTAAAATATATGGTTTGGCTAATAATAATGTTTGGGTTGTTGGAGATAGAGAATTTACTCAAGGAATTGATCCTTCAAATAGAATTTTTAGTGATCTTATTATTCAATATAATGGTAAAAAGTGGACTGAACATAAACAAAACAGTCCATTCAGAATCTTAAGTTTATTTTGCAATACACCAAATGATATTTGGGTTGGTGGTGATAATGGTTTTATTGCTAACTATGACGGTATAAAATGGAAGAAAGATACTATAGTAATTATTAAAAAGTTTCCAGATAATAAATATTTTATAAACAGCTTAGTTAAAATAAATGAACAAATAAACGTTTCAATATATCAATATGGTGGACAATCTGAGATACGTTATTTTATTAAAGGTAATTTAAACAACTGGAGAGTAGTAGATTCAATTGATTATGGTGCAAAAGATAAAAGTATTAAGTGGGGATATTGGGGTTTTGATGTCTCGCCACTAAAGAAGCTACTTTCTTATGGTTACGAAGGAATTTGGGAGTGGGACGGAAAAAATTGGAATCATTTATTAAAAATAAGATATCCAGTATATGGGTTATTTGCATTAAATGATAATTATATTATTGCTCCTGGGGATTTTGGTATAGTTTATTTTTTTGATGGAACAAATTGGGAACAACTTACTATGTTTTCTCAAACGCAGAGTTATTTAGTATATACGGATGCATGGACAAATGGTTATGAGGCATTTATTTTGGGGCATACTATTGATGGCTGGCCTCAAAAAACAGTAATCTGGAGAGGTAAATAATTAATTAAAGGAGGAATGTTACCAAAGATAAATGAAAATAATAATAGTACTGTATCAATGAGCGAAGAGATACCAAAAGAATATTCAATATCAAACTATCCTAATCCATTTAATCCAAGTACAACAATAAATTACCAACTACCAGAAAATGGATTTGTAACAATAAAAGTATATGATATACTTGGAAAAGAGGTCGCAACGTTAGTAAATGAAAACAAACAAGCTGGTTATCACAAAATTGATTTTGATGGAAGCAAATTAACAAGCGGAATTTATATTTATACAATTAAAGCAAACAATTTCGCACAATCGAAGAAGATGAT
>VGVY01000022.1 GCA_016873835.1 Ignavibacteria bacterium | reverse complement strand
TTAAATTACTTGTGTTAGTAAATAGGGCTTCTACCGGAATGTAGCTTATTGTTATTAATTCGCCTTGTCCGGGTTTTTCTGGTTTATAACTAAAATTATTTGATTGGGGTAAAATCAAACTAGTCGACAAAAATAATAATAGAACCATCACAACTGTTTTTTTCATTTTAATCTCCATTTTTATTCACTGCCAAGCTAAAAATAAAAATTGTGGCATGAAAAAAAAATCATTTATTCATACAATATTTTTATTACTCCATGTTCATATCGAAAAGAATCAGCTTAGAATTTGTAAAAGAAGCAATAGTTAATTCTGGCTCATTAATTATTTTAACAGCATCTCCACTTATTAATTGATTTTCATTAACGGAAATTTCTCCTTCAAATAAGTGGATATATATTCCTCTTCCAGTTTTAATCTTATAGGAAATACTTTTCTCTTTTTCCAAGTAGGATAAATAAATCTCAGCATCTTGGTTTATATAAATAACTCCATTACTTTTTTCTCCGCTTACAACTTTCAAAAGTTTATTTACTTTTTCCTCTGTAGAAAATTTTTTCTGTTCGTAGGAAGGTTTATGCCCAGCTTTATTCGGCAGAAACCAAATCTGTATGAGTTTTAAAACTTCGGTATCTGAAGCATTAAACTCTGAGTGCATTATTCCGCTTCCAGCAGTCATTCTTTGTATTTCATTTGCAGAGATCAATCCCTTTCCGCCGGTACTATCATTGTGAGCTACAGCTCCTTCAAAAACGATAGTTACAATTTCCATATTGCTGTGGGGATGAGTTGGGAATCCCGAACCTGGTTGAATTATGTCATCGTTCAAAACTCGTAAGGGACCTAAATGCATTTTATTCGGGTCGTAATATTCTCCAAATGAAAAACTGTGGTAGCTTTTAAGCCAGCCTAAACTAGTATATCCTCTTTCTCTGCTTTTAACTAAAGTGATCATAGCTATTTCTTTTCATTTTATTCTGACTTAGAGCTGAAATAAAAAGCTGCGCCAGCTAAACTTGTATCTTTTAATAAGCTGGGAAGTGACATCTGCATCATTTCTGGATTCAAAACTCCAGGCAAATGAATTGTTAAAGCAAAAATTAGCAGCATTATGCCAAGTAATAGAGTTGATATCTTTACATGTTTGTTAATTATAATACTAACTGCTGCTAAAATTAGAGCTAAGCCAGTTAAATAGACTAGAAAAATTTTTATAGGAAAAAATGATGGAACGTATGCCGCAAAATTATTTGCATTCATAATGTGCATTATTCCAAAAATTGCGAATGGAAGACCATAGATATAGTTTCCAATAGTTGATAGATTTTTCATATTGCACTCCTTTTATTACGAATTATTATATTACGATATCGAAATAATATTTTAAAAAATTTTTATTATTTGTTTAGTGATGTACCGAGCTTTTTCAAGAGATCGCCTAATGTTTTCTGTTCGTTTTCACTTAAGACAGACATAAGTTTCGTGATATGTTCAGCATGTTGCTTGAAAATTTTATTAAATAAATCCATTCCAGTGTTTGTTAACTGAACATCGATCGATCTTCTATCATCTTTACTGTGAGCTCTTTCCGTTAGACCAAGTTTTTCTAGATTATCCAAAACTAAAGTCATATTTCCGCCGCTAACCAACATCTTCTTGCAAATCACCCCGACTTTTTGAGGTCCAAGATGTCCAAGAATTTCGATTACAGAAAATTGAGGCTGAGTTAGGTTGAAAGTTTTAATGCTATTTGCTGATTGTTTATCAAATGAAGAATAAGCTCTTGCAAGCTTAACCCAAGTTGAAAGAGCTAAGTCTGCTTTTTTGCCATATTTTTTAGTTGTTTTCAATATTGTATAACTAACTATTATATTACTAACTCAAAATAATGAGAAATTATATTCTTGTCAAATTTTGAATTATTTTATTCTCGAAAATGTTTATTAATTAAAGAACGAAAAAAATATGCAACCATATATAAAATATTTTACTCCAGCGGATGCGAATAAAACTTTGCCATTGGTCAGATCAATAGTCCGTGATATATTAAGAGATGCAACAATGATAAAAATAATATCTGACAATTTAGATGGTGAAATAGAAAATAATAATGAAGTTAAAATACTTCTGAGTAATATTGAGGGATTTACGAAAGAGCTGATGGAGATTGGTTGTTATTTCAAGGACTGGAACTTTGAAGTAGGATTAGTTGACTTTCCATCAATAATAAATGACGAAGAAGTTTTTCTTTGCTGGAAAAGTGATGAAGATTCAATCAATCATTACCACTCTGTAAGAGAGGGTTTTATTGGAAGAAAACCAATTCCCGAAGAATTATTAAAGTAGAAGCAAACAACTTAGTGATACTAACTAAAAATTACTTTTTTTCTTCAATCTTATACGAGTGAGTAATTTCGACTGCCTTTTGCAACATTGCTGTTACACTGCAGTACTTTGTCATCGATAGTTCAATAGCCCTTTCAAGGTCTTTAGCCTGAAGATCATTTCCGCTAAAAACATATTCAATATGAATTTTTGTGAAGACTTGAGGATGTTCATCGGCAATATCAGCTGATATGTTTATTTTGAAACTATTTAACTGTACCCTTTTCTTTTGCAATATAGTAACTACATCGCTCCCCGTGCAACCGCCCAGCCCAAGCAATAACAATTCTTTAGGACGAATAGCTGCATTGCTTCCACCAAAATTTTCGGGACCATCCATCATTACCCAATGATCTGTATCAGTTTTCCCAGCGAATGTTATTCCTTTTAATTGAATTACTTCAGCATGCTTAACGGACATTTATACTCCAAGTTTATTTTTATCTCACATTTGATTCAATAATTTAAAATTAGATTCAATTTCAATAAGGATAAAAAAAGTAAAACAGTAGAGAGAATAGAAACAAAATCCACATTCCAAGAGATATAACTTTAAATCTTCCGGCAATAATCATAGAAAGATTATAAACTACAAATCCGGCGGTCATTCCAATACCAAGATTATATGTAAAACTCATTAATGTGATTGTTACAAATGATGGAATTGTTTCCGCAAGGTCATCAAAATTCAATTTTGTGATGGGAGATATCATTAGCAAACCAACTATTATTAAAGCAGAGCCGTAAGCATAAGGGGGTATAACAGAAAATAATGGTGAAAGAAAAAGCGCAGTTAGAAATAAAAATGCCGTTACAACTGCAGTTAGACCGGTTTTACCCCCAGCTTCAATTCCAGTTGCCGATTCAATATAGGTTCCGGTTGTGGTAGTTCCACAAAGTGCGCCAACTATAGTTGCAACTGCGTCGCAAAACATTGGCTTTTCTATCTCCGGCATGTTGCCGTTTTCATCAAGCATTTTTGCTTTGTAACCTAATCCCATTAATGTTCCCATTGTATCAACAAAATCCATAACGAATACAACTAATATAATAGAGATAAATCCCCAACTTAATGCCCCTACTATATCCAGTTGAAATAGTGTTTCGTTCATGCTTGGAGGCATACTTATCCATTTATCAGGAAGCGGTGTAATGTTAAAAATGAATCCAAAAAATGTTGTAACCAATATTCCAATTAAAATTGATCCATTAACTTTTTTAATCATTAAAAAGCCAATCAAAAGAAACGAAAAAATTCCAAGCAAAACGCTTGTTTCTCCAAAATTACCAACATGAACCGGTGCCCCGGGAACTCCAATTTTTACAATTCCAGTTTCATTAAGTCCGATGAATGTTAAGAACAACCCAATACCAGCAGCAAAAGAAATTTTTAGACTTTCCGGAATTGAATTTGCAAGCCAGCTTCTCAAACCAAAGACTGTTAAAAGTGTAAATAAAACTCCTCCAATAAAAATTGCTCCAATTGCAGTCTGCCAGCTGTATCCAAGCACATTAACAACAGTATAAGCAATAAATGCATTTTCTCCCATATAAGGAGCTATGGCAAATGGTCTTTTTGCATATAAACCCATAATCAGTGTTCCGAAAAACGCACTAATAATTGTTGCAACCATTGAGGCACCAAAAGGAATTCCAGCTGCTTCTAATATTTTGGGATTCACAATTATTATGTATGCCATTGTTACAAATGTTGTTCCCCCGGCTATTATTTCTTGTTTAATAGTTGTATTGTGCTGGTCGAGCATAAAATATTTCTTGATCATAACTCCTCTACAACAATTATTAAATAATTATTTCAAGAACTGTATCTATTTTTTAAAAATGTATAATAGAATCGAAATTATTATGCTAAGAAGTATTGAAGTTACAATTGGAAAATAGAATGTGAAATTTTTTCCCTTGTAAATTATATCGCCCGGTAACTTTCCAATAAACGGAATTTTATCCCAAAACGACAGAATTAATCCAACTAATACCAAAACTATGCCGCCAATAATTAAAAACTTGCCTATGGTAGAAAATTCATTCATGATTAAATATGATTACAATAAAAAATAAAAAAAAAGTTTACTACTTGCATCAGCATAATTATGAAATTTTGTTTGAACGAAATTAATTGATCATAATGTGAGCTTTAGCTTTTGTAAAATTCCAACATTTATATTTATATTAAAATCATTAATTAACAATCCAACTAAGATTCTAATTGATGAACGATCAAGACTTCCCAAATATATTTGATGAACAAAAGGATGATTACAGCTACAATCCAATCCGCAAGAAAAAACTTGAGCGTTCGAATCACAACCGCATTATTACTGGAATTTGCGCGGGCATTGGAAAGTATTTCAACACAGATGTTTCTGTAATAAGGATCATTGCGGTTTTAAGTTTATTGTTTGGTTTGTGGAGCGTTGTTGTTTATTTCATATTATCGTTAACTGTTTCGGCAGAATTAGAAACACGTATAATTTCTGATGAAGAGAAAGAACTTCAGATAAAATTAAACTTCAGAACTGTAACTTCAGGGGTTTTAATGCTGTCCGGAATTTACTTCGGCTTTTCTTCTTTTGGGTTTCAATTTTTACAATTCCAACTCTTCTTATCTGGGGGCATCTTTTCTGGTATTGTTTTAATTGGAATTGGAATTTTTTTATACACATCAAATTCACAAACAACAGCACTTCTAAATCCACCAAGTAACTTTAATCGGTCAAGTACTGATAAAATTATTACTGGAGTTTGTGGGGGATTAGCAAAATATCTGTCTATTGAAGCCCAAACCTTGAGAATTGCCTTTATAATTTTAACTGCGCTTACATTAGGACTTTTTTCAATTTTATATTTATTACTATCTGTTCTCGTCTTTCAAGAAAATTTGAAATCAAATGATGATATCACTTAAAAAAATAACGGGAATTATTTTAATTGTAAGCGGATTATTATTTGTTCTTGAGAGTTTTCCGATTTCTTTTTTATCAGCAAATGAAATTATCAGCTACTCTTTACTCGCATTCGGAATTCCAGCAGTATATATTTCATTGAATTTAGGCAATAGAGCTCTTCTGGTTTTTGCTTCAATTGTATTTATGATTGGTATATTGCTTCTAATACAGATTAATTACGAAATAATAGACACAAGAGGAATTGTATTTGTTTCCATTCTGTTAATAACTGGATCAATTTCATTTATGCTTTTTTTAGAGAATACGTCCCAGAAAATATTTTTGTTGTTAGCGGTTGTGTTCTTGCTCTTAGGTTATTTATCTGTAACTATGTTTAAGAAAATGGGGCTTTTAATTCTAAGTAATAAAATTGCGAATTATGCAGAAGATATTTGGCCAATTGCTTTGCTGTTGACGGGATTGTTTCTTTTCCTTAACAGAAAGAAGTAATCATTTCCCTAAAATTCCAGTCATATAATTTTGTACAGAGGGTGTTGGAGAACCGGTATTCGATTCAATCGTAACTCTTATCAAATCGATTTGCTCTTTCGGAACAAATGGAAATGTTGACAGCCTGACATATTCAGTTCCGGTTGGCATATATACGCCCAGTGAATAAGATTGATTTTTACTTAATACCCAAATCTGAAAACCTTGGTTCGGTTGTAATGCCCTTGCGTTTTTAAATTGAACCAATCCTTCCTTTTGATCAAATGCAAATATCAGTCTGGCAGATGCTTTATCGTTAACATCAGTTGGCCGTAAAGTAGTAACGGAAAGATCTTTATAATTGAAAAACTCGATTAATGAATTGTAATTACCTATAAAATTATTTGCAGCTGTTAATTCACTTTTAAGCGATGTTACATTTTGTCTTAACTCTTCAACTTCATAGTTCAACTCTTGAATTGAAGTGTATCCATAGTAACCCAAAATAGTAGTTAAAAGAATAACTAGAATTATTGCAATCCAGCCGGCTATACCGCTGGAATATTTTTCTTGCGGCTCCGGCATTGTTATTCTTTGAGTTTGCGGAAATAATGTTTGTGGTTCTGTGGGTGTAATAGCATTCATTCTCTCTCCGGTTCTTGTGGCTGTTTTAACTTTTTCTGTTGAAGAGAAATTTAATTTTGGAATTTCTGGACTTTCAAATGTTTTGTGTGTTTCATCTATTGGGCTGCTCTTTCGAGCCCACTCTTGCGTAAGGCTTTCTTGAATTGAAGGTGCTGGCGGAACTTCGCTTCGAGTAAATGTAAGTGCCGTCTTTCTTCGCTCTTCACGGATTTTCGTTTTTATTTCATCTTGCATACCGATAAGCTTCTTGGCAATGTTGTCTTTAATAAAGGGATCTGGCGCTTCGAGATCTAAAATTATTGGGATCATGGAAACTATATTCTGTAATTCGCCAAGTTCATTAGGTGGAAGTTCTCCTCCAGCATTTAAATATTCCTTAAACTGGATAAAGTTTTCACCATCAATGCAACCGGCAACAAACGCCGCCATTATTTCGCGAATAGGATCATTTTCCATTTTACATTTTCACCAAATTATCTCTAAGATTAAAAAGAGCAGTCATAACTTTACTTCGCACTGTTTCAATTGGAACATTTAATTTATCTGCAATTTCATCGATTGTAAATCCTTCGTAATACGCAAGGTGTAGTACATATTTTTGTGTGTCGGTTAATTTTGCAAGTGCTTTTTCAACTTTAGGTCTAATGCTTATTGCTGTTGCTAAATCAAGGTTATCCATTTCTTCAAGAAAGGTTGGAATTATATAATAATCCTCATAATCATCATTATAGAATTGAGCAGTATCTGTCGATGCTCTATCCCGTCTTAAAGAATCGATTGCCTTGTTCCTTGTTAAAGTTACAAGCCAGCTAAATACATTGCCGTGTCTTGCATCAAACTTATTTGCTTTACGCCAAATTATGATGAAAACTTCGAGAAGTATTTGCTCTGCAGTTGCTTGGTCAGGAGAAACCTTTTTGATTATTGTATAAAGAAGCGGTGAATATCTGTCGTAAAGTTCTTCTAATGCACGAGACTCAAATCCGCCAATCTCGCGTAAAAGATCAAGGTCTGTCATCTCTTTGAACTTACTCAATATTTACCATACTAATAGTTATTATTATACTTCAAAGGTAAAGTTATGACCAATAAAAATCAATTTGATATTTATATCAGTATAAGAAGTTCCTTATAGTTTATTCATTTACATAAAATTTCAGCAGCTGCATAAAAAGCATTCAACAACAAACACTCAACTTTTTATTATATTTGCTTCGCAATTAAGCAAACATAGGATTTATGACAGCAAACGAAATACGACAGCAATTTTTAGATTTCTTTAAAAACAAAGAGCATAAAGAAGTTCCAAGCGCTCCCGTTGTTCCTCACGGCGATCCAACCCTTCTATTTACTAATGCCGGGATGAATCAATTTAAAGATGTTTTTTTAGGAAACGGAACAAGAGAATACAAGCGCGCGACAGACACACAAAAATGTATTCGCGTCAGCGGAAAACACAATGACTTAGAAGAAGTTGGTCACGATACATATCATCATACTTTTTTTGAGATGCTTGGGAATTGGTCTTTTGGTGATTATTATAAAAAAGAAGCCATTAAATGGGGATGGGAATTACTTACAGAAGTTTGGAAACTCCCAAAAGAAAGAATCTGGGCAACTGTTTATAAAACTGACGATGAGGCTTTTGATTTTTGGAAGAGCGAAACAGACATCAACCCGAAACACATTTTACGATTTGATGAAAAAGATAATTTTTGGGAAATGGGTGAAACTGGTCCGTGCGGTCCTTGTTCCGAAATTCACATTAATCTGAGTGATGATTTTGATAATCCAGAATATGTAAATGCCGGCGATCCCAAATGTATTGAAATTTGGAATTTGGTTTTTATCCAATACAACCGCGATGAAAATGGGGCGCTGCACGAACTGCCAGCAAAACATGTTGATACCGGAATGGGTTTCGAAAGAGTTTGTGCTGTGTTACAAAAGAAAAATTCAAACTATGATACAGATGTTTTTTCTCCAATAATTAGAGCCATAGAAAAAATTTCCAGCGTAAAGTATGAAAAAGAAGAAGAGAAGATTTCAATGCGCGTAATTGCAGATCATATTAGAGCTTTAACATTTGCAATTAGCGATGGTGCTGTACCGAGCAACGAAGGCCGCGGTTATGTTTTGAGACGATTGCTTCGCAGAGCCGCTCGTTACGGTAGAAAAATAAATTTAAAAGACCCATTTTTATTTCAACTTGTTAATGTTGTTGTTAAAAACTTTTCACATGTGTTTCCTGAAACGAAAGCAAACCAATACCAAACTGAAAAAATTATTAAAGCTGAAGAAGAAAGTTTTAATGCAACGCTTGATAGAGGAATTGAATTGTTCGATGCACTAATTAAAAAATTGGAAGCAAAAAACAAAAAGACAATTCCCGGAGAAGATGTTTTCAAACTTTACGATACATTTGGTTTTCCAATTGACTTGACAAATGTAATGGCGCGTGAGCAAGGTTTAACAATTGATGAATCTCGGTTTAACGAACTAATGGAAGAGCAGAGAGAACGTGCGAGAAAATCAACTAAAGATAAATTGTCTACTGCCAACATTGTTCAAGACACTATTGAAGACTTCGAATTGACCTCACGAGCATCAACAGAATTTACTGGTTATGATGAGCTTTCAACTGAAACAAAAATTGTAGGAATTAAAAACTCGAACGGACAATCTTTTGTTGTGCTTGAAAAATCTCCTTTCTATGTCGAATCAGGCGGACAAGTTAGTGATAAAGGAATATTGATAATCAACGATACACATCTTCGCATAAGTGACGTAACCAAAGTAAACAACTTAACCATCCATATCGTTAAAAATGAATCAAACGTCGAGATCAAAAACGGACTGAAAGTAATCGTATCAATTGATACTGATAGAAGATGGGACATAATGAGAAATCATTCCGTTACTCATTTTCTTCACAAAGCATTGCGAGAAATTCTTGGTCAGCATGTTCAGCAATCTGGTTCTTATGTTGGGCCGGATTATCTTCGTTTTGACTTCACCCATTTTGAAAAAGTTAAAGAAGGTGAACTTGATGCAATTGAATCGTTGGTGAATGAAAAGTTGAGAGAAAATATTCCGATGACACATCATCGGGATACTCCTTTCGAGCAAGCACAAAAGATGGGCGCCCTAATGTTCTTTGGCGATAAGTACGGAGAAAAAGTCAATGTTGTTCAGTTTGGTGATTTTACAATGGAATTTTGCGGAGGTACGCATGTAAAAAATTCTTCGCAAATTGGTTTATTCAAAATTATTTCTGAATCATCTATTGCAAGTGGTGTTAGAAGAATTGAAGCCATTACCGGAAAAGGTGTCGAAAAATATATTAGAGAGCAGCAATTGAGAATTGAGAATGAAGAATTGAGAATTATTGAACTACAAGATGAAAAGAGAAAACTAGAAAAAGAATTAGGAGAATTAAAACTAAAAGAAAAACTTGGCGGAATTGAAAAAATAATTTTTACTCCATTTTTAATAAATGGAATAAATGTTTTCAAAGGCAAAGTTGATGCGGCTAATATGGATGAATTGAAATCGATGGGCGATGAATTGCGCGAAAAAATGAAATCCGGAATTGGAGTGCTAATTTCTCAAATTGATGATAAAGTAGGTATTGTGGCGGTTGTATCAGACGATTTGTTAAAAGACAAAAAAATGAGTGCTGGAAGTATTGTAAAAGAGATTGCGAAAATTGTAGGCGGAAGCGGCGGCGGAAGACCTCATCTTGCAACAGCCGGCGGAAAAGATATTTCAAAAATTGAAGAGGCACTAAATTCTGTAGACAAAATAATCTCTGCATGAAAACTATTAGACTGCAAATACATTTTTGTTTTTACATTCTATTCTTTTTTATTATTTCTGATTTATCCTTTGCTCAAAGTAAATCCAATCTGATAAATAAATTAGTTCAATCTTATTACAACCAAGGAAAATTTATTGGAAGCGTTTTGGTTGCTGATAGCAATAGAATTATTTTTAACAAAGGTTTTGGGTATGCAAATGCCGAGTTGAAAGTTAAAAATTCACCTTCAACAAAATTTAGAATTGCCTC
Source organism: Ignavibacteria bacterium (assembly GCA_016873835.1). Classification (GTDB taxonomy): domain Bacteria; phylum Bacteroidota; class Ignavibacteria; order Ignavibacteriales; family Melioribacteraceae; genus DSXH01. Next base: position 19,243 of record VGVY01000022.1, on the reverse strand, counting down.
AATGACAAAAGCATTTACTGCAGTTCTTGTTCTTCAATTTGTTGAAGAAGGCAAAATGCATCTTGATTCAACAGTCTCGGTTTACTTACCAAATTATCCAAAAGAAAATAGTAGTAGAATAACGATCCGTCAAATTTTATCTCACACTGCCGGCATACCGCATTATCAATCAATGCCAGATTTCTTTTACTTTAATAGCTTTTTACCGTATAAACATGATGAGTTTTTAAAACTATTTTGGGATAGAGAATTACTCTTTGAGCCGGGCACAGATTTTTCATACAGCAGCTTTGGTTATTATTTGCTTGGCTTTATTCTTGAAACCATTTCAGGAAAGTCATACAGCCAATTAATTGAAGTGAGAATTTTTGATAAGCTTAAAATGAACAACACTTCGGTAGATAATCATAAAACTATTTTATCGAATCGAGCTAGCGGTTATGAAAAAATAAATAATGAGTTAGTAAACGCAAATTATAGGAATATGTCAACCGCTTTAGCAACTGGCGATTTGATTTCGACCGTTGGTGATCTTTACTTGTGGGATCGCGCTTTATATAAAAATGCACTGCTTTCTGCTGAAAGCAAAGCATTGCTTTTCAGACCAAATTTAAACAACTATGGATTCGGATGGTATAACAAAAATGTAGCCGTTCCTGAAAAAGATAGTGTGCGCGCTATCTATCATACTGGCAGCACAAATGGTTTCCGATCGATTATTTATAGGTTGGTTGATAAAAAAGCAGTAATAATAATATTGTGTAATTTGGATTCATCTGATATTTACGGTTTAAGTGATGCAATTAAAAATATTTTATGCCGATGATATAGTAAATCATTTTTGAAAAATGTAAAGCTTTCCATTTTGAGGTTTTACATCAATCTTACCGCTAAAACCAATCTTTAACAGTTCTTCAACAAATATCCTCATAAAAAAGCCGTGTGTTACAATTAATATTTTTTCCTTCCCGGAATCATTTAATTCTCTTATGAATTGATTAATTCGCTCAATAGTTCCTTTTCTTCCTTCCAGCTGTGTAGCATGATTTTTATACCAAGCAATTCTTCCTCCTAAATGCCACCAAAATGAAGGTAAAATTAACTTACGATTAGTGAATGGACTAATTGGCACTTCAACTATTAGTTCTGTAAAAAGAATTTCTTTAGTAAATATTTTTTCGGCTGTCTCAATTGCTCTTGGAATTGTACTGCAATAACAAATTTCCCAATCAATGGTGTCAAGTTTAATGATTTTATGAATTGTTGGTGAATGTTCATAATCAAACATTGCTTTTGAAAATTCTTCCGGAGTATAAAACTTTTTCTGCGGTGTAAAATCAACTTTAAAGTGACGGATTAGTCCCAAAGTCATTTCGAAACCGCTTTATATCTAAAACAATTCACCGTATGATCATTTACCATTCCAACGGCTTGCATAAATGCATAACAAATTGTTGGACCGACAAAATTAAGTCCGCGCTTTTTCAATTCTTTGCACATGGCTTCGGATTCGATTGTCTTTGCCGGCAATTCCTTTAAGGAATTAAATTTATTTTTAATTGTTTTCCCTTTTACAAACTGCCAAATAAATTTATCGAATGAACCAAATTCTTTCTGTATTTCAATAAAACATTTTGCGTTCTTTATTGCAGACTCAGTTTTAAGTCGGTTACGAATAATTCCTTCATCTCCCAAAAGTTGATCAACTTTTTTTGAATTATATTTTGCAACTTTAATTGGATCAAAATTATCAAACGCTTTCTTATAGTTTTCTCTTTTACGAAGTATCGTAATCCAATTTAATCCGGCTTGAGCTCCTTCGAGAATCAACATCTCAAAAAGTTTTCTATCATCATGAACCGGCACGCCCCATTCTTCATCATGATATTTTAAATAAAGCGGATCATTACCCACCCATTGACATCTTTGTTTCATTGCTCAGCCTCAATATTAATTTACTATTCCCAAAAAACTGATAACCGATAGCTGATCACAGAAAACTGATCGCTATTTAATCCATATAGATTTTATGTTAACAAACTCTTTAATTCCATAATGTGAAAGCTCCCTTCCATAACCTGAATTCTTAATGCCACCGAATGGAAGCCGCGGATCAGACTTTACCATTCCATTTACAAACACCGAACCAGTCTCAATTTTTGAAGCTATGTTTTTTGCACTTTCAATATTTTGTGTCCATAACGACGCTCCCAATCCAAAATTTGAATCGTTGGCAATTCTAACTGCATCAATTGCATCTTTGCATTTTATTAATGAAGCAACGGGTCCAAAGATTTCATCATCATAAGCTGGCATCCCTTTACTTAAATTATCTAAAATGGTTGGCGCGTAGTAATAGCCTCTTCCCGGAAGAATTTTTCCTCCGGTTAAAATTCTAGCTCCTTTTTCAATTGAAGCTTTCACCTGTGAATCTAATTCATACAACAAATCCTCTCGCGCAATTGGGCCTAGTGCTGTTGATTCATCCATTGGATCGCCAACTTTTACGCTTTCCATTTCTTCAATGAACTTTCCTTTAAACTTGTCATAAACGCCTTCTTCCACAATAAATCTTTTTGCGGCTATGCAGCTCTGTCCATTATTAATTAATCTTGCTTTCACTGCTGAGCTTACTGCTTCTTTTATTTCTGCATCATTCAAAACAATAAACGGATCGCTTCCGCCTAATTCCATCACAGTCTTTTTTAATTTTTTGCCGCATGAAGATGCAATTTTTCTACCGGCCGGTTCACTTCCGGTAAGTGTAGCTGCTTTTATTAAGGGGTGATCAATAACTTCTTTTACATCCGCTGATTCAATTAGCAACGTGCTGAAAACAAAATTTGGAAAACCAGCATTACGAAAAATTTGATCTATTGTTAAAGCGCACATCGGCACATTTGAAGAATGTTTTAACAACGCAACGTTTCCGGCCATTATGGTTGGAGCCGCAAAACGAAAGACTTGCCAAAATGGAAAGTTCCACGGCATTACTGCTAAAATAATTCCAAGCGGATTAAACTCAACATAACTTTCTGATGCGTCTGTTGTAATATGCTCATTTATTAAAAATGATTCTGCATTATCAGCGTAATAATTACAAACCCATGCACATTTCTCAACTTCGGCAATGGATTGAGTTATTGGTTTGCCCATTTCAATTGTAATTATTTGTGCATATTCCTCTTTTTTGTTTCTTATTACTTCCGCAGCATTGTTCAGCAATTTTTTTCTTGTCCTAAAATCTGTTTCTCGCCATAGTAAAAATGCTTTATCTGCTTCTTCAATTATAGTAAGAATTCTTTCAGAAGAATACTTGTTAAATGTTTTTTCAACCGTTCCTCTTGCCGGGTTAATTGTTTGTATTGCCATACAACTTCTCGCTTAATTTCAATTTGTATTAAGATAAAAAATTTTTGAATAACCGATTTTTCGACTTTCCAAAAAAAATTTATTATGTTCAGTATAAAATTACTCAGAATTCTATTGACAATTAACCAAAATTGTTCTTCATCAAAATGCGGAATGGACTAAAATGAAAAAAGCCCAGCCTAAGACTTTTGTTATTGATACAAACGTCATCTTACATGATCCTACTTGCATTCATCATTTTCAAGAAAATAACATAATAATTCCTCTTGCTGTTATCGAAGAGTTAGATCATTTCAAGCGGGGCAATCAAGTTATAAACTTAAACGCACGCGAATTTGCAAGAACTTTAGATTCAATAACCGGTAATGAAATTTTTAATGGCGGAGTTTCGCTTGGAAAAGGACGTGGCAAGGTTAGAATTGTAATTACAAAAGGATTATCAAAAGAGATTCATGATGTTTTTCGTGATGATAATGTTGACCACAGAGTTCTTTCTGCTGCTGTAGATGAATCAAAAAATGAAAAAGCAAAATCAAAAATTATTCTTGTAAGCAAAGATGTTAATTTAAGAATGAAAGCTAAAGCGCTTGGAATTCCCGCCGAAGATTATACTACAGACCGCATTTCAAGTGTTGAAGAATTATACAGCGGTAAATCAGTCCTGGAAAATTTCGATGATGACCCATTGCAAAGATTGTATCAGCAGCCTTATGAAATTCCAGCAAAGCAAATTCTTAAAAAATTAAAAGTTGAAGCCGTTCCGAATAAATATTTTATCATGCGAAATACTATTCGTTCAGTGCTTTCCGTGTTAAACCAAGATCTAGAAAAGTTCAAGCGGATTGATAAAGAAGTTGTTTATGGAATAAAACCACGAAATGCTGAACAGACTTTCGCAGTTAATGCTTTATGTAATCCTGAAATTCCGTTGGTCTCTATGACCGGAAAAGCCGGCACTGGAAAAACTCTTCTAGCCCTTGCTTGTGCACTTCAGGTGAGAAAAAATTATCGTCAAATATATATTGCAAGACCAATCGTTCCTCTCAGCAATAAAGACATTGGTTACTTGCCAGGGGATGTTGAAAGCAAGCTTGCGCCTTACATGCAGCCGTTATGGGATAATTTGAAAGTTATTCAAGATCAGTTTCCGGAAACTGATAAAAATCATCAGTTGATTAACAATATGATAAAAGAAGAAAAGTTAGTCATTGAACCATTAAGCTATATTAGAGGAAGAAGTTTACAGAGAATTTATTTTATAGTTGATGAAGCACAAAATTTAACTCCTCATGAAATTAAAACAATAATCACACGAGCCGGCGAGGGGGCAAAAATTGTTCTGACGGGAGATATTTACCAAATAGATCACCCCTATCTAGATTCTCAATCAAATGGCCTTTCATACTTGATTGATCATTTCAAAGGTCAGCGGCTTTATGCACATATTAATTTAGAAAAAGGAGAACGTTCTGAGTTGGCTGAACTGGCTAGTAATTTACTATAACAATATCAGTTAAAATTTAGCTATCAATATTTTATAACTCATTTTGCTCGTCTATTCAATTAATTCTATTTTTGTGTTACCTATAATCAAGGGGGTAATATGAAAAAATTCTTTTCTTGCATTTCTTTTCTATTAATTTTTAGCTCATTCGTTTTTTCACAAGATGAAGCAAAACTAATTCGTTATCCATCAATAAATAATGATGGAACTAAAATTGCATTTTCATATCAGGGAGATATTTGGACTGTCTCTTCAAATGGAGGATTGGCAACTCGCTTAACAATCCACGAAGCTTATGAGGGACTGCCAAGATGGAGTTGCGACGGAAAATATATTTCATTCTCAGGAAGCAGATATGGAAATGCCGATCTTTATTTAATGCCTTCTGAAGGAGGGGTTCCCAAAAGATTAACATTCTATTCTGGTAATGATTTAAATTCAACTTGGACGAAAAATGGAGATGTTTTATTTTCGTCAAATCGTGAATATAGCCAGCTTGAACGTGAACCAGAAATTTTTTCAATCTCATCTAATGGCGGAACAGAAAAAAGAATTCTTGATGCACTCGGTTTTGACCCGGCAGAATCACCAGATGGAAGATTTATTGCTTTTACGCGTCATAGTAATTCTATTTTTAGAGAGGCTTACAAAGGTCCAGCAAACCGCGACGTTTGGATTTATGATACAAAAAATAAAAGCTACAGCAAGCTTTCAATATCTGATGCTAATGATTATATGCCTTTATGGAGCGATTCAAGGACAATTTATTTCTTAAGTGCGGAAACAGAAAAATATAATATTTATAAAATCAAGATTGATGAATCAGGCAAAGCATTATCAAAACCGGAACAGATTACAAATTTCAAAGACTATGCAATTAGACACTTTGATATAAGTTCTGACGGATCAACAATTGTCTTTGAACAAAAAGATAACATTTACTTGTTGAAAATTTCGAGTGGTTCATCTAAAAAGATTGACGTCATAATCCCAAAGGATTATCGTTTTGATCCCACAGAATTTAAAACATTTAATAAAGAAGCAACCGAATATGCTGTTTCCCCCAATGGTAAGTTAATTGCTTTTGTAGTTAGAGGCGAACTGTTTGTTAAAGAAGCAGACAAAGAAAAAAGTAATAGCATTAATCTTTCGGAGCATCCATATCGAGAATCGAATGCAGTCTGGTTAAGCGACACTACAATTATTTTTACTTCAGACAGAGAGGATAATAACTACGAACTTTTTTTCGCCAGATCAACTGATAAAGCCCAGCCAAATATTTTTAAGACTTTAAAGCATGAAGTTGCGCGGCTAACGAAAACCGATAAGGATGAATCAAGTCCAGTTGTTTCTCCAAATGGCAAAAAGATTGCATACACCGTTGGCAATGGGAAATTAATTGTGGCAGATATTTCAGCAGATGGAAAACTAAGTAATGAAAAAATTCTTCAAGATGGGTGGGCCCCGATAAATGGAATTTCTTGGAGCCCGGATGGAAAATGGCTTGCATATTCAATGGACGATTTATATTTCAATGAAGAAGTCTATATTCATGCTGCTGATAATTCCTCGGCACCGGTTAATATTAGCATGCATCCAAGAAATGACAATTCCCCCTTTTGGAGTGTTGATGGTTCTAAACTTGGATTCCTCTCTTCAAGAAGCACGCAAAATGCAATTACTGGCGGTTTATCATTTTCAAGAGATGTTTGGTTTGTTTGGTTAAAAAAGGAAGATTGGGAAAAAACAAAACATGATTGGGATGATAAAGAACCGCCTAAAGAAGAAGCTAAAAAAGATTCGAAAAAAGAAAGCGATCCAAAACCAATTCAAATTGACTTTGATAAAATCCATGAACGGTTGGTTCAAGTAATTTCTTTGCCCGGAGATGAATCTAACTTAGTAATTTCCAAAGATGGCGAAACATTTTTCTATACAGCACAAAGCAGTACAGCTAAAGGAAGAGATTTATATAGTGTTAAGTGGGATGGAAAAGATTTGAAAGAAATGACCAAAGGCGGATCTAATCCCTCTAACGTAACAATTGATAAAGAAGGAAAGTATTTGTATTACGCTAAGCAAGGTGGCTCGCTTACAAAGCATGATATAAAAGCTGATAAAGCAGAGCCTCTTCCTTATTCGGCTAAAACGAAAATTGATTATCCAAGTGAAAGAAATCAAATTTTTGAAGAGGCATGGCGCACAATTAGAGATATGTTTTATGATCCACAATTTCATGGCAAAGATTGGAATGCGCTTCATGACAAGTATAAGGATCTTTGCATTAATGCATCAACCGAAACAGATTTCCGTGATATGTTTAATTATATGCTTGGTGAATTAAATGCGAGTCACATGGGATTCAGTACAAGTGAAAGAGGCGAGACGCAAAGAGAAGCTACCGGCATGTTGGGAGTTGAACTCACTCCAACTGATAATGGAATGAAAGTAATCCATGTTATTCAAAATAGCCCGGCTGATAAAATTTCTAGCAAACTATATGTTGATGATGTCATTGTTGCTGTAGGAAAGGATAACTTTGATGAACAAAAAAATTTCTATGAAGCAATTACAAACTCTGCAGATGAAAAACTTCTTCTTAAAGTAATTGGAAAGGATGGCAAGGAACGCGAAGTTGTAATTAGACCAACTTCTAACTTAAGACAATTACTATACGAGGAATGGGTTGATGCAAGAAAGAATTTAACTGAAAAATATTCTAAAGGAAGATTGGGTTATATTCACATCCAAGGAATGAGTCTCCCAAGTTTTGAAGTATTCGAAAGAGAATTAACTGCAGCCGGACATGGTAAAGAAGGTATTGTAATAGATGTGCGATATAATGGCGGCGGTTCAACTACAGATTATTTAATGACAATATTAAACTACAAGCAGCATGCTTACACCATTCCACGCGGTGCATCTGATAATCTTGAGCGGGATAAATTAAAATTCCGAAATTATTATCCAACTGGCGAAAGGTTAGTTTTTTCAGCTCTTCTTAAACCGTCGATCGCTTTATGTAATGAGGATAGTTATTCAAATGCTGAGATTTTTTCGCATGCTTACAAAACATTAGGAATCGGAACACTTGTAGGAAAGCCAACGAACGGTTCTGTTATTTCAACCGGCGGTAGAGGACTGCTTGATGGTTCATTTGTACGAACACCTTTTAGAGGTTGGTTTACAAAAGCAACAGATAAGAATCAAGAATTGGGACCGGCAATTCCAGATATAATTGTTGATCTTTCACCCGATGCAAAAGCAAAAAATGTTGATGAACAATTGAAAGCTGCAGTTGATCAGCTGCTAAAAGAAATTGACACAAAAAAATAATTACCTCTTAATAAACAAGTCTGCTTTAATGCAGACTTGTTTTATTAACTTGAAAGAAATGTCACTGCGCTCCCAATTAAATTAGGACTGAAACTATCAACCCTTTCTAAAGTTAACTTCGCTTCAGAAATCTCATCTCCCAAATGAAATACTGCGCAGTGACGCTACAATTATTGCAACAATTTCGATTTAATGAAATACAAAAATTTAAGGATGCACAATTTTTGACTGAAAAATATTTTTAAATGAGGAATATTGAAATGCTATAATTGCCATTCAATTTCGCGGAAATACGCTTCTAACATTTTCTGATCTAGCTTAATAATTCCTTCAAGGGTTGTATTGGGCGGGGGTTTATAAAATGAAAATATTTTGTCGTATAATGATACTCTTTCTTGTTCATTCACACGTGGAATAACTGCCAATAAAGTTAATACATCTAAATTTCTTGCAGTATTAATTAGCATATCAATTGAGTTGCGTGTATAAGCACCGCTTTCAATTTTTTTAACTTCTCCAATAAAAATTTCATTCGCGTCCGTGCGATATGGAATACCGGGAAGTGCTTCGCCTGAAAGATGGCAGATAAAATTTTCATCAATCATAAATATATTTTGGTTTTGGTGTACTTCTGCAATTCCGGATTCGATAAACAATATTGCTTTTCCATACTCATCAACCGTAATTCTATAAGTTCCGCCAATAAATTTTACTATATTATTTTTAAATTCAGTAACAAAAGCCGGCAACTGTTCCAAGCTTGAAACTTTAATCTCGCCTCTTTCTAAACCTATTCTATTATCGCCATCCTCCGCTTTAATTAATCTAAATTGTGTAATTGGTTCTACCTCAATTCTGCCGATACTCGGCACTATGACAATTGCGCGAGAATTTATTTCGGTTAACATATCCTGACCTTCAGATATCCTATCGTTCTCGTGCATTTGTCCACTAATTAAAACATTTCCTTGAACAACAGTAACTTTCCATGGTGAATTTTTTTTGGAATATGAATGAACTAAATACCCAACAACAGCTAAAGCTGCCAACATGACAATTATCAACAACACCTTGCTGATAAATTTTAATGGGCTGGACTTTATTGGCAGTCCTTTCTTTGAAAGTTCGGTTAGATTTTTAATTCTTTCTTTAGCGCTTAATTTTTCTTGTATTGCTTGTTCGCGCTTTAACTTTTTAGCACTGCTTTTAGATTTGTCATTGGCATCGGGCGCTTCGGCTTCTGCAATTTTCATTAGCTCTTCAGTGAGCTTAGTAGAAAAGTCAGCGGGCGGATCTGCGGTAAACGGAACTTTACTAATTTTATCTAAAAACCTTCTAAGCCTTTTATATTGATTAAAGCATTTATCGCATGTTCGTAGATGCGTTTCAACTTCGCTTTTCGAAATACTGTCTAACTGCGAATCAATATAATCATTAAGGGTGATATGGACTTCTTTGCAAGTCATATTCCAATCTTACTCATTAAAAAATTTCTTGTATCAATTAGTATAGTTTTTATTTCATCATAGGACAAATCTTCTAGAAAATCTCTTATCTCATGATAATTATATCTTTCAAAATCATGAAGGACAAAAATTATCCTTTCCATTCGTGGTAAATGTAGAAGCAGATGTTCAATTTTTTGATTATCAAAGACAACATGTGATGGAATTTCTATCGGCCCACTTTTTTCTTCATATTTAAATAATTCATGAAGTGAAATCTTAACAGAAATTCCCTTTACCCAATTTGTAAACGACAATCTTAAATCAAATGATTTAATATTATCCCAAACCGTTAAAAAAGTTTGAATTGAAATGTAGGTTGATTTATCAACGTCTTTTGTTAATCTATATGCGGTTGTAAAAACACTTTTAAGATTCACTTCACATAAATCAAGAAAAGCGTTCTTTCTTCCCCTTTGAGATAGTTCAACAAGGTAAACAATATAGTTTGTATTTTCGGGCATCTGGATTTGTTTGTTTTAATTTCTGTCTGAAATTAATTTAAATCCTAAAAACTATTATAAAACCACGAACATGATATCAATAAAAATTGATTACTTCAAGAAATTTATTTTATTTAAGCCATAATAGAAATTTGCATTAAATTGATTCTATATTATTCACTATATAATTAACTTCATTTATTACTAAATCATGATTAAAGCAAAAAAAATGTTGCTAGGTAATTGTACTTAGAGAATAAATATTTGGAAAGGAAAATTATAATGAGTGCCCTTATTGAAAAATTAAATCAGTTAGATAAGCTAAAAACAACTACTCAGCCCAAATGGGGCAGAATGACTCCCCAACATATGATTGAACATTTAATTCTTGCATTCAAAACTGGAAATGGAAAACTAAACGTTCAGTGTGTCTATCCGCCCGAAAAGCTGCAGACGCTTAAGAAATTTTTAATAAGTGAAAGAACGTTGCCTAAAAATTTTGTCAATCCGATGCTTGGTGAAAACCTTCAAGCTCTTGTATTTTCAAGCCTTTATGAAGCTATTGATAATCTAAAAAAAGAAATTGACTACTTTTATGATTATTTTAAAACTAATCCAAACTCAACTCTTATTAACCTAACATTTGGTGAATTAAATTTTGAGGAATGGGAAAGATTTCACCTTAAACATATCAGACACCACTTTGAACAATTTAATATTTATGAGGAATAGAAATGAAAATACTAATTGTAATTAACGACGCACCATACGGAACAGAAAAAGCATATAACGCCTTAAGAATGGCAATGACCTTGCAAAAAGAACACAAAGAAATCGCCGTCAATATTTTTCTTTTGGCAGATTCTGTTACATGTGCCATTCCAGAACAAATTACTCCAAATGGATATTACAATATAGAGCGTATGTTAAAATCTATTATTAATAATGGCGGAAAGGTTAAAGCATGCGGCGGATGTTCTGAAGCAAGAGGTATTAAGAATTTAACATTGATTGATGGAGTAGAAATTTCTAACATGAAAGAATTTGCTCAATGGACAGTTGATGCTGATAAAATAATGACATTTTAATTTAAGTTTGGAATGTTTACTAACAGAATAACAAATATTGTTTTTGTCTCTAGCGTTGTTATAGCTTTGATTTTGCCTCTTTATTATTATTCAAGCCTCCCGGAAACAATTCCGTCTCATTTTAATTTTTCTGGGAAAGCAGATAGCTGGATGGGAAAAAACAATTTTATACTCTTTAACTATTCATTAGTATTTTTTATTATTTCAATTTTTATCGGAATTAACATCTTAATAAAAAAAACGCCAAATTCCTTGATCAATCTCCCAAATAAAGATTATTGGTTTACCCCAGAACGTAAAGAAGAATCATTAAACACATTTAGAAGATTTCTATTTTGGACGTGCAGTTTAACTTTATTGTTTATTACTTTTTTAATGGATCGATCTTATAGTATTTCTTTATCAAACGGTTCTGATTTAGGGGCTGAGATTTGGATCTATATTGGTATGTACATGTTTATTGAAGTTTTTTTAGCAATTAAACTAATATTGCATTTCAACTCTGTAAGGAAATAGACATGAAAAAAATTTGTTTCAATGCATTTGTACTTCTTGTTTTATCTACTGCTACATTTGGTCAAGTATCGATAATACCATTACCAGCAAATATTGAGGCTAAAAGTACCTCCTTCACAATTAACAAAGACACTAAAATTATTTTCGATCATTCGAATGAGGAGTTATCTTCATTATCACAAATTTTAAAGCGGAACATCGAATCAATCATTGGAATTAAACCCACGTCCAGCTTTACACAATTAACAGAAAATTCTATTCAACTATTACTAGACCACAATAAAACGAATGACGAAGCATATTCATTAATAATTGATCAGAAAAATATTTCAATTCGTGCAAATAGCGGCGCGGGAATTTTTTATGGGATTCAAACATTACTGCAATTATTTCCGTTAAATAAAACAAATGAAATAGTAGTGCCGGCATTTACTATAAATGATTTTCCAAGATTTAAATGGCGCGGTGTTCACCTCGATGTATGCCGCCATTTCTTTCCTATCGATTTTATCAAAAAATATATTGACATTCTTGCATTCTATAAAATCAATACTTTTCATTGGCACTTAACTGAAGATCAGGGATGGAGAATTGAAATAAAAAAATATCCGAAACTAATAGAAGTCGGCAGCTGGCGAAAAGAAACTATGGGCGATAAAACTCCACACGGAGGTTTTTATACACAAGAGCAAGTTCGAGAAATTGTTGAATATGCTAAGCAACGATACATTACTGTTGTACCAGAAATCGAATTGCCGGGTCATGCATTAGCTGCACTTGCATCATATCCCGAATATTCTTGTACCGGCGGTCCGTTTGAAGTTGGTACTGTTTGGGGCATTTATAAAGATGTTTATTGTGCCGGTAATGATAAAGTTTTTGAATTTCTTGAAGGTATTTTAAGTGAAGTTGTTGATTTATTCCCAAGTGAATTTATTCATATCGGCGGCGATGAAGTGCCAAAAGACCGATGGAAGAGTTGCAAGAAGTGTCAATCATTAATTAATTCTGAGAACTTGAAAGATGAACACGAACTTCAAAGTTATTTTATAACAAGGATTGAAAAATTCCTAAACTCAAAAGGAAGAAAAATAATTGGCTGGGATGAAATTTTAGAAGGAGGACTTGCACCAAATGCTGCAGTAATGAGCTGGCGAGGCATTAACGGCGGAATTGCTGCAGCTAAAATGAATCACTATGTTGTTATGTCGCCTGGAACGCATTGCTATTTTGACCACTATCAAGGTTTAAGCGGTGAACCAAAAGCTATTGGCGGATTTACACCCCTAGAAAAAATTTATGCGTATGAACCAATCCCCGATGCTCTCTCTGCTGAAGAAGCAAAATATATAATGGGCGCCCAGGCAAATATGTGGGCTGAGTATATGAATTCTACAGATCATGTTGAATATATGCTTTTGCCCCGACTTTGTGCTTTAAGCGAAGTTGTATGGTCACAGAGTGAAATAAGAAATTTAGAAGATTTTAAATCAAGACTTCAAAACCATTATGAAATACTTATCAATAAAAATTATAATTTCAGAATTCCTCCGCCAATAAATAAAGAAAGCGAATATCTTTTGTTCAACGATGAAACTGTTATATTGAAGAGCCCAATTAAAAATTCGAAAATCTATTACACAATGGATGGTTCCCCGCCAAGCGAAAACTCTAATTTATACATCAACCCTATCAAACTTACAAAGCCAACAACACTTAAAGCTATAACCATGCTTGAAAATGGAAAGAGCAGCATTACGGAAAGTGTTTACTTCAGCTTTATCGATACAACCAAAAATGGATTGTTCTATAAGTACTTTGAAGGTGATTGGGATTCTATTCCAAAATTCTGGGAATATAGTCCAACCGAGCAAGGAAAAATTCATAAACTGACATTAAACCAAATAAATACAAGAGAAGATTATTTCGGTTTAGATATTTATGGGTTTATTAAAGTTGCAGATGCTGGTGACTATTCTTTTTATTTATCATCGGATGACGGAAGTAAATTATTCATTAACAATAAAATTGTAATTGATAATGACGGGCTGCATGGAAATAAAGAAGTTGAAGGAAAAGTGTTTTTAGAAAGCGGCAAACATTTATTTAAGATTTTATATTTTGAAAAGTCCGGCGGTCAAAATTTGAAGGTCGACATTCAAGGACCCAACATTAAAAGAAAACAAATTACAGCAGATATGTTATATTTTGAGTAACAAGAATATTGTAAAATCTTTTTTGGGAAACAAATATTAACATCAAACAAATTTTCTTTTTAGGAAATAAAATGAAATTTCTTAAAATCGTTCGATTTTTTCTATCTATAATAATTTTATTCCTCTCTATAAAAACAAATGCGCAACAAAGACTCATAGAATTAGTTGATCCTTTCATTGGAACCGGAGGGCATGGACATACATACCCGGGCGCAACACTTCCTTTTGGAATGGTGCAACTTAGTCCCGATACTGGAATTGAAGGATGGGATTGGTGTTCGGGATATCATTATTCAGATGTTTCAATCATTGGATTTAGCCATACTCATTTAAGCGGAACGGGAATAAGTGATTATGCCGATATTTTGTTGATGCCAACTGTCGGAAAAGTAAAATTAATTCCTGGTTCTAAAGAAAAGCCGGACGAAGGTTATAGATCGCGCTTTAACCACAAAAATGAAAAAGCTCATCCGGGTTTTTACAGTGTTTATTTGGACGATTATAAAATCCAGGTTGAACTTACTGCAACAGAAAGATGTGGTTTTCATAAATATATTTTCCCTAAGACTGATGAAGCGAACATAATACTCGATCTTGATCACGGTTTAGATTCAGAAAATGAATCGATGCTGAAAATAATAGATAATAATAAAGTTGAAGGATTGAGAAAATCTCGCGGATGGGCAAAGGAGCAATATATTTATTTCTACATGGAGTTTTCTAAACCGTTTGAAAGCTATGGAATTGAAAATAACAATAAAGTAATTAATTCAAATGAAGTTTCAGGGAAAAATGTAAAAGGATTTTTTCGATTCCGCACAAATGATGGTGAGGAAATTTTAGTTAAAGTTGGAATTTCAAGTGTTAGTCTAAACGGCGCAAGAAATAATTTAGAACATGAAATTCCTCATTTCAACTTCGACTTAATAAAAAAGAATGCGGAACGGACTTGGGAAAAAGAATTAAGTAAAATAATTGTTGAGGGCGGAACTGCAGAACAGAAGAAAATCTTTTATACTGCATTATACCACACAATGATCACACCAAACATTTTTTCTGATGTTGACGGCAAATACTTAGGCATGGATAAAAAAATAGACACTGCTAATAATTTTAATTATTACACAGTCTTTTCTTTGTGGGATACTTTCCGAGCAGAGCATCCTCTGTTAAGTCTTATTGACAGAAAAAGAACAAAGGATTTTATTCACACTTTTTTAGATATGTATAACAAAAGCGGTTTACTTCCGGTTTGGGAACTTGCTTCAAATGAAACTTGGACAATGATTGGTTATCATTCCATCCCCGTGATATTTGATGCGTACATGAAAGGAATTCGAGATTTTGATCTTTATACAGCGCTTCAAGCGATGAAAAAAAGTGCCGAGCAAGATCATCATGGATTAAAATTATATAAAGAAAGGGGATTCATTCCGGCAGATAAAGAAAATGAATCCGTTTCCAAAACTTTAGAATACAGTTATGATGATTGGTGTATTGCACAATTTGCTAAGGAGCTGAAACTAAAAAATGATTTCAAAACATATAATTATCGTTCACAGTTTTACAAAAATCTATTTGATACTACAGCCGGATTTTTCCGCGGTAAATTTTTTAGCGGACAATGGATTGAGCCGTTTATTCCAAACGAAGTAAATGCAATTTACACCGAAGCCACTGCATGGCAGTATAATTTCTTTGCACCGCACGACATTAAATCATTAATTTCTCTTCATGGCGGAAATGAAAAGTTTATCAAAAAAATCGATGAAATGTTTTTGGAATCTCCAATTCTTGAAGGTCGGCACCAGCCTGATATTTCTGGTATGATCGGTCAATATGCGCATGGTAACGAGCCCTCGCATCACATTGCATACCTTTACAATTATGCGAATGCGCCTTGGAAAACTCAGGAGAAAGTTCGATTAATAATGGATAGTTTATATACATCAAAACCCGATGGACTTTGCGGAAATGACGATTGCGGTCAGCTTTCTGCATGGTATGTTTTTAGCGCTCTTGGTTTCTATCCAGTCTGCCCCGGTCAAAATACATATGTAATTGGCTCTCCTATTTTCGAAAAGGCAGTTATTAATTTGGAAAATGGGAATCAATTTATTGTCACTGCAAAAAATGTTTCGCATAAAAATATTTATATCAATTCAGCAAAGCTTAATGGAAATCTTTTTTCAAGCGCTTATTTGACACACGACCAGATTATGAATGGAGGAATTTTAGAATTCGAAATGAGTAATGTTCCAAACAAAAATTGGGGATCGGAAATTTCTGGTTTGTTCCAATTGGCACCCGAACAAACCGAGATCAGCATGCCTCAAATTTCAGCAACGAGTGAAATCTTTTATGAGCCAATTGATATTTTTATTTCTTGTGAGACACCAAATGCCAAAGTCAGATATACACTTGATGGGTCAGAACCTAATTTTAATTCTTTTCTATATAAAGAACCGATAAAAATTAATAACACAACAACTTTAAAAACGTTTGCATATTTGGATGAAAATATTTTCAGTTCTGTTACAACCTTACACTTTACAAAATCAAAATTTCCGCCGGCAAACTACAAATGGAATTTTAACTATAGGTATAACGGCGGTGGTGAAATGGCACTAACAGATGGAAGGTTCGGTTCATCAAATTTTCAAAACGGCAAATGGCAAGGATTTGAAGGGGTTGATTTAGAAGCAATAATTAATCTTGAACAAAGTAAATCTATTACTAATCTTTCTTTAACTACTTTAAACGATCCGAATGTTTGGATTTTCGCACCAAGGAAAGTTGAGTTCTATTTTTCAAACGATGGAATTAATTTTTCGAAAGCAAACGAGATATTAAATGATCTTCCAGTTAAAACAGAAGATGTTTTGATAAAAACTTTCTCAAGCAAATTCTCAAATGTTGATACTCGATATATCAAAGTTATTGCAGAAAGTATTAAGGTTTGTCCAGAATGGCATAAAGGCAACGGCAATAAATGCTGGATTTTTATTGATGAACTGGTTATTGAATGAAATAATAAAGTGAACTTTTTATTAGCAAAAATGTTCTTTTATAGAAAGGAGGAAATATGTCTAATGATGTAAAAAATGGAGTCATAGTTGAACCCTCACTAAACGGACCATTGAGAATAAGAGGAGAAATAATTGTTAAGAAATTAGATGGAACTGAGGAAAAAAAATCAAACATTACTTCTTTTTGCAGATGCGGAGCTTCAAGCAACAAGCCCTACTGCGACGGCTCCCATAAAAAGATAAATTTTCAAGAATAGAATGAAAAAAAGAACCGTTCTAATTACTGGCGCAACTGATGGAATTGGGAAACAAACTGCTGTTGAACTTGCTAATAAAGGTTTTCATGTAATTGTTCATGGCAGAAGCATAGAAAAAGCATCATTCACTCTAAATGATATTAGAGAACTTACCGGGAGCGAGGCTTTATCAATTGCTTTTGGAGATTTTTCATCACTTAAGGAAGTTCATCAATTGGCAGAGAATATAAAAGCAGAATTTAATTGCATTGATGTGCTTATCAACAACGCCGGCCTCTACATGAATCAAAAAAATTTTTCTGCAGATGGTTTCGAAATGACTTTTGCAGTTAATCATCTTGCTCATTTTCTACTAACAAATCTTTTATTGGATTTGCTTAATCAGAGCGATGATGGGAGAATAGTCAATGTAAGTTCTATTGCTCATCAAAATTCTAAGCTGGATTGGGAGAATCTAAATGCAGAAAAATCATTCAGCCCTTATGGTACTTATTCACTTTCAAAGCTTGCAAATGTTCTTTTCTCAAATGAATTGGCAAACAGATTATCTGGTACAAACATAAAATCAAATTCATTACATCCCGGTGTTATAACTACAAAATTATTAAGGGCTGGATTTAATATGACTGGTTCTTCCGTTAAAAAAGGAGCTGAAACTTCTCTGTATGTTGCTTCTTCAGCAGAATTAAAATCTACTAACGGAAAATATTTTGTAGATTGTAAAATTTCAGATGTAAATCCAATTGCAGAAAATAAAGATGTAATGAAAAAATTATGGGACTTAAGCGAGGAAATGACGGGGCTAAAAACATAAGCCCCGTTTAATTAGGTTTAACGCTAAAACAAAAATCCAAAACCGAAGGAAATATCAAGTCCGCTATAATTTTTTCTCGATCCTATTTCCTCTGGAAAATCAGTCAATAAAATATAGCCGGTATTTAATCCTACTTTTAACCAGTTGTTAATAAAAGCATCTGCGCCAAAACCGATGCGAGCGCCAAATGCTGTTTGACTAACTGTCTCCGTTCCAACTTTAACGCCAAGAAGTACTTTGTTAGAAACATTGTATCCATTTGCAATAATAAAATTTAAACCGCCAAATGGACGAATATTTTTTCCAATAACCATTTGTGCCGGGTAGTATTTTAGCCCGAACTGAAGCGGAAAGACAGCAGCAACTTCTTGATCAACTCCTAACAAAGAAACACCTTGCTTTACCTCGCCGCTCAACATACCAAGACTAAATTCAAAAGCAAACTCATCGGAAGCCCAATAGTTATATAAAATTGAGCCGATGAAATTTAACTTTGCACTAACATTTGAAACATTAACAGAAACTGAAGATTGATTAATCATTCCAAGATTCAGCGAAAGACTATGTCTATTCGTCAAGTCTATAGAATTTTCATTAATAACATTCTGATTTTGTGCAGTAGAATTGACAAATAGAAACATAATTATAATTGTAACTGCAAATACTCTTTTATTCATTGCTTGCACTCCTAAATTTCTACTTATTAAAAACTATTTAACTTCTATCAAAACTTCAATCCCAATTATTTAACCCGTGATTGTAAAATTTACTTTGATTCAGAGCGATTTGCTGAAAACTTAACTTCATACTTCTTGGCATATTTGTTTTCAAACAAACTTAAATTCATTTTTACTCCTGAAGACCTAATATCATAATTCCCAACACCAAGAGTATCAATCTGATAACTCTCTGAACCGCAATCCAACAGAAAATCATCAATTGACCTTATTGCATCTTTTTCTGTATTGAATGAAAGATCTACTTGAATTTGATAGACTCCAGTTTTATCAGCAATAAATGCTGCTCTTGATCTTTTAGTTTGATAAAAAACACATTTCATATCGGGATTACTTAAATCTTGATGAACTGGTTTGCCATAAGTATTTACAACATCATTTACGCTTTTGCCTATCATCTTGCAATATTTAAGTTGCTGCCCGTGT
>VGVY01000021.1 GCA_016873835.1 Ignavibacteria bacterium | reverse complement strand
CCTTTATACGTAACTTCTAAAACTTCTTTTTTGAAACGAGTTCCTTTGCAGTCATCGCATTCAAGATATAAATCAGCAAGAAACTGCATTTCGATTTTTACGAATCCATCGCCCTGACAAGTTTCGCACCTTCCTCCAGGAACATTAAACGAAAAGTATCCCGGTTTGTAACCTCTTGCACGCGCTTGAGGAGTTGCGGCATATAATTCGCGAATAATTTCATAACCTTTTACATAACTAATAGGATTTGAACGAGGTGATTTTCCAATTGCCGATTGGTCAACTATTTCAATATTATCAATAAATTTTGCCCCTTCGATTGTATCAAACTTCCCCAATTTCTGAGGATTACCACCTTGTAGTTTTACAATTCCTCCATAAAGTATATCATGAACCAGAGTACTTTTACCGGACCCGCTTACACCAGTAACAACAACAAATTTTTTTAGTGGAAATTCTACAGTAATATTTTTTAGATTATTTTCACGCGCCCCATTAACTTTTATTGATTCTCCTTTCTTAATGCTTCTGTAATCGGGTATGGAAATCTCAAGTTTTCCAGATAAATATTTTCCAGTCAATGACTCTTCATTTTTAAGTATGTCTTGATAATTTCCTTGAGCAACAATTTCTCCGCCGTTTAAACCAGCTTTTGGTCCCATATCGATAATCATATCCGACTCGCGCATCATTTCAGGATCATGTTCAACAACTAAAACTGTATTTCCAATATCACGGAGATTCTTTAATATCTTAATTAGTCGATTATTGTCTCTTGGATGAAGTCCAATACTTGGTTCATCGAGTACATATAAAGTTCCCATCAATGCAGAACCTAAAGAAGTGGCTAAATTTATCCGTTGAGTTTCGCCACCGCTTAATGTGCTGCTTAAACGATCAAGAGTGAGATAGCCTAATCCAACATCGTTAAGAAATGTAAGACGCTTTATAATTTCATCATAAATTCTTTCACCGATTGCTTTTTCGTAACTGGCTAATTTAAATGATTTAAAAAATTGATGAGCTTTTTCAATTGACATTTCAACGATATTTGCAATTGAGTGACTGTCAATTTTTACTTGAAGAGCTTCTCTACGTAATCTTGAACCGCGGCAAGCATTGCAAGTTGTATATCCTCTGTATTTACTAAGAAGAATTCTAATATGCATCTTATATGTTTTTTCTTCGAGGTGTTCAAAGAATCCATTTATTCCAGAGAAACCTTTGAATCCTTCAATTATCAAATTCTTCTGTTGAGTTGATAAATTTTTGAAAGGAATATCAAGTGGAATTCGTCCATTGTTATTTCGTATCAAATCTCTCAAGTATTTACTGAACTTAACTGTTCGCCAAGGAGCAATTGCACCTTCGCTTAAACTTAAATTTGGATTTGGAACAATTAAATCCATTTCGTAACCCATAGTTTTTCCAAATCCCTGACAAACCGGACATGCACCAAATGGATTATTGAACGAAAAGAATCTTGGTTCTGGTTCTTCATATCGAATAGCGCAGCATTCAAAAAAACGGGTAAAAGTTTTTTGATTATTTGTATCGGCATTGATAATGGTCAGCTTACCTTCACCTTCTTTAAAAGCTGTTTCAATTGATTCAGCGAGTATTTCGCGAACTTTTCCTTTTTTAATCTTAAAACGATCAAGGACAACAATAATATCAGATTTTGATTTTGGGGTTTTGTAATCAGAATTCAAATCGATCAATTGGTTTTTGACAACTACTCTGAAAAATCCTTTTTTCTTCAGCAAATCCAATTCTTCTTGAACGGTTCTTCCTTCGTGAGAATGAATTGGAAATCCGAGGTAATATTTTTCATCTTCATTCTGTCCTTCTATCCATTCAGTAACAGTACCAACAGTATCTTTCTTTACAACCTTATCACAATTGAAACAATAAGTTCTTCCGATGCGTGCAAATAAAAGACGGAGGTAATCATAAATTTCCGTGCTTGTGCCAACGGTAGACCGGGGATTTCGTGCACCAGTCTTTTGTTCGATTGCAACTGCTGGCGAAATTCCATTTATAAAATCAACATCCGGTTTGTTCATTCTTTCAAGAAACTGACGTGCATATGCTGATAGACTTTCAACATATCGCCTTTGACCTTCTGCATAAATTGTATCGAATACAAGAGAGGATTTTCCGCTTCCGCTTACGCCGGTGAATACAATCAATTTATTTCGTGGAATTTCGAAGGAGATGTTTTTAAGATTATGCTGACGAGCTCCTTTTACGATGATTTTCTTATCTGGCTTTGAATTATTGTTATTACCCATATTTAGCTTTCGGTAAAATCGTAATTAACAAAATACAAAATTGTTGGGATACAAAATTCTAATTTTTACTCGTTGAAAACTGAATTAATCGTAATTATATTGTTTCTAACAGAAAATTAGAATTAGAGGGAACAATGGAATGGACAATTATTGGAATTAATTTTCTTTATGCGGCTGTTGGCGTAATACTAATGTTTATATCGTATAAGATTTTTGATAAGCTTTCACCTAAAATTGATTTTGAAGAAGAATTGAAGAAGGGGAATATTGCGGTATCAATTTTTATAGCAGCACTATTTATTTCAATTGCTTTAATTATTGGCGGTGCTTTGAATTGAAAAAGTTAATATTGATTCTGTTGTTTGCTTGTATTCAGATTAATGCTCAAAAACATTTTACAAAATATGATGATACGTTCAAGAAATACAGCAAGCGGTTTTTCGGAATAGGTTATGATTGGAAAATCTTTAAAGCACAGAGTATTGCTGAAAGCGGACTAAATCCTGATGCGGTTAGTTTTGCCGGGGCTCGAGGTTTAATGCAATTAATGCCCTCCACATTTGCGGAAATTCAAAGTACAAATTCGTTTCTAGAAAATATTGATGATCCAACTTGGAATATTGCAGCCGGCATTTATTATGACAGACAATTGTACAAAGCTTGGAAGGATATTGATACAGAAGATGAAAAATTCAGGTTTACATTCGGAAGTTACAATGCTGGCAGAGGAACAATATTAAAAGCACAAGGAAAAGCTAAGGACAAAAACTTAGATCACACAACATGGGAAAGCATAACAGTTGTTGCGCCTGAAGTGCCAAAATGGAGGCATGAAGAAACACTAGGTTACGTTGAAAAGATAAAGAAATTTCATTTGGAGTTGATGAAGTAAGATTGGTAAAATATTTCGTCAGTATTAAATCCACTTCCAATCTTTAGGATTCCATGTTTTAGTTGCTTTTACTTCATTGCAAGAGGGTTCAATAAATTTTTCAATATTAGCAACAACTTCGAAAAATTGTTCTTCACTTTTAAGTGATCTTTTCTTTAGGAAAGAAGTCCAGAGTAATTTCAGATTTTTATCCTTCTTAAAGGCGTCTTCAAAAAGCGAGAGTCGTTTTTCAATTGATGTCTGACGGTTCTTAAAAGTTTCGGTAACAGCATAATGTAAAGTAAGAAGATCGAACTGATGATTTGAAGCAAGGAAATGAATGTCGAAAAAATCTTTCATTCTGCTTGTGGCTATACCCAAAGAAACAGCGGCTTCAAACTTTTCCGCAACAGCAGTTTCAAGAGAATATACTTTCAGGCGCGGCGCTTCAAAATCAAGCAGAGTTGGGTAAACAATTTCCAACGGCTCGGGATAAATAATATCGCCAAAACTAATATCAATCTGGATTTTTTGTTTTGCCGTGCCCAAATAAGCAATAAGCAAAATTCTTATCCCGTGATACTTGTCTTGTTCTGTAATATTTTCAGTCGATACTGAAACCGGATCGAATAAAATCCCATCTTCATATTTTATTGAGCATACTTCTCTGAAAATTTCTTTTATTGAATCAAGTTCATTCGTTAAAAATTTACCAAGCAGATCAATATCCTTTGTTGGTCTTAATCTGCTTATATCGTGTGCAAGAAAGAGTAGTGCACCTTTAAGAATAAAATTCTGTGAATAAATAGATTTAGAAATTCTAAATAATAACCGTTCTTGTAAGTATTGAAGCAGAACAGAATTGAATTCGAGAGAATTTTTTTGAGAGTAATTAAGCAATCTTGCTTTAATCGAACCGGCAATATTGGTTACTTCTTTTTTAGGCATCAGCCCACAATGGCTTTAATAAATGGGAGAATTTTTTCTTTAACGCTTAGCTTATCAGCATAAGAGACGAGTTTATTTATATCGCGTTTTTTCTGTTTGAGATAATTCCTAATAGATTCGATTACAATGTCATCGCCTATTTTATTTCTGTAACGAAATAGATCACAAAGAGTTTTTTCTTGATTATAAATTTTAATAAGTCCGCTTTCTGTATCAATCACTTCTATTCCGGTTTCATAATATATGTGGGGAAAGAAATAAACTTGGATAGGCGGATAATCAAGTTTAAAGTTCGGAGTATTATGCGGAACAGCAGCAGTTATGTATGAAGGATTAAATGTCGTCAGCTCGTGATAATCTGCAGCGGATGTTAGACAGATAACTGCTTTTTTATGCGAGTTGCAAACATCAGCAAAACTTCCATGTTCATCCCATGGATAATCAACAAGTTTATAGAGACCAGGTTTAACCTTTGTTATTATCCCTTCCGATACAGCTTTTGCCATATCTCTTGGATGTATTCCGAGGTTACGTATTTCTTGCATTCTTGCGTAACCTTTATGCTTTTTAAATATTTTAGTTAGTTTTTCCATATTGTCTTGGATCGTTTCTTAGGCAAATATAAGAAATCTGCCTAAGATTCGATCCATAATTATTTTTTTATGGTTCGATTTTACTGCCAACTGCAAGTCTTGGCAGAGGTATTGGATCGATTTCAAGGTAAATTAGTAGAACTTACCTTGGAATCGATTCATTCTTCTTTACTATTGCCTTTGATGAAATAAGAAATTGTTACAGACTTTGGTAATATGCTTTTATTTTTTGCGCCATAAGCTTTCTTCGCTCAACAAGAAATTCTTCAAATGTAGCATAATCCATCTGACTTATTTTTATTGGAATACAGTTTTGTTTTAGATTTTCTTCTAGCTGAAATTTATCAGAAATTCCCCCGTATTTTAATTTACCGCCTTCACATTGTTTGTGAATATCTGCCATATAATCAAGTGGGGCTTTATTTCCAATTTTAATATTAATTTCAGATTGTGTCATTACATAGTTAGCAATTTGATTATAGTCACTTCTTTTTGCACCATATTTTTTTAAATAATCTTTTGGGAAGATATGATGAATATCACCTTTATTCATTATCATATCAAAAACCGTAATATCGGTGGATAAGAATCCTTTATCTAATGATTTTACTTGAGCAGCTAGAAAAACATTGAAATATGGACTACTTGCAACCGAAGTATCTAAGCTTTGTACAAGTGAGAAATCCCAAAAAGCATCTGACAATTCGCCGGCTTCAACATTAGCTAAATATTCCTTAAAAGGTTTCGATGAAATATTTTTGATATCAAAATCAATAATGGATTCTGGTGAACCTGAATATCTGCCGGTTAATATTGACATAACAAACCATCGTCGAACAAATTTTTCAATTTCTGCAGAATTGTATTTTAGTGACCGAAGTTTAAGATAAATAATGTATGCTACATTTAAAGCATTCTGGGAACGAATCAAAGAGGAGGAAATAAAACCCGCAGTTCTAATAATCATTACAAAGCTTTTAAAGTTATTCTCGTTGATAAAATTTAGAATCCCTTTTTCTAATTTTAAGAATGATTCTTTGGCTATATCATCTTCAAATGATCTCGTTTCAAAGTTTCGGCCAGATAGTAGACTTACCAAATCCGAAAGACGACCTCTATTAAATTCTGATGTAAAAGCAACTCTAAGTAAATCGGTATAATCAGGATCATATATGTCATCATTTTCATTTTTCAGCCATGCGATTTTGGGAAAAAATTGTGTCTTTGTAAATTCCTTGTCAATTTCAGTTATAGAATTGTAAAAATCGGGAGCTATAGACATATGGCAAAAATAATCAATGCATTTTCGAATCATTGGGCCATTATACTCTTCAGCAGAAGCAATTTTTGACATTGCAAAATCAGCCTGACTAAGAACAACTCCTTGCGAATTTATACGTATAAAAACTTCCGTGACAGTTTCTATATCCAAATCGGGATCTAATTCAATCAAACCTATTTGTTTAGATTTTATTCCTTTGAGTAATTCAAGTCTCGAAAAAATTAAATCTTCATTTTGAAAATCATTTCTCTTGCAATATTCGTGAACCACCTTAAATAAACTTGTCTCCGGCTTAAACACATTTGATATGTCTGGAAACCATTGATGATCTTTTTCAATCGCAGTATTAAAGACCTCAAATTTTTCCTCTATAGGATGAAATGAAATTATTATTCTTGTGCGCTTATACTCTTTATTTATAATTGGCAAGCCAAGAATTGCAGCAGTCAATGCTGTAACTCGTTGCTGTCCATCAATCAATACCTTTTTCCCTTCAGAGTTTCTTCCATCTTTAAGTCGAACATTTGGATTTTTCCAGGCGATCAAATACCCAATCGGGTAACCATTGTAAAGTGAATCTAATAAATCCCTTACCTTGCTTCCATCCCAAACAAATGGTCGTTGAATTTCAGGAATTGCAATTTCACCGGTACTTACTAAAGAAAGAATATTATCAATATGGTATTGATTTACTGAATACTTTTGTGTTTTCATATTTTGTCCACAAAAAAGTTTTTCATATTAGTTGTTCATTTTTTTTCAAGTTTGGATTCCATTTCCAATAGTTCTTTTATTTTTTTATCCAACACATCGTTTTGTTCCTTCAATTCCTTAAGCCGATTATCTATTTGAACTTCGAATTCTGCTTTATTCCAATAACCGCGCTCTTCAAAATAACTTTTGAATAACCAATTGTGTTTTAATGCTTCCATATTTTCTGCAAGAGAAGAAGTAGCAAGTCTTGCCTCTTCTGACATTTTCGAGAAATTAAAAATCATCGCTTTAAGTGAATCAGATATTTTTTTATCAGCCATTAAAGTACCCAACGCCCCTTCACCTTTTTCAACTCTATTAACTAATGTTCTTACGTCTATCATAGCGGTATCAACACTTGCAATAATTGAGCTAATGCTTTGACTTGTTTGAACAATTATATCAGTTATATCGCTCAATCGTTGTGTTAAAGTTTGAAGACTTTTATCTGCATTTTGAGTAATAGTAACAGCCGATTTATAGAGTCTATCATCATTAACTAATTTACCGATAGTACCTTCTCCTCGGTTTGTTTTTGCAACTATTTCTGAAAGTTCTTTTGTTAATTCGCGCAAATATGAAATTACAGCTTCAGATTCTTCAACGATGGCAGAGATATTAAGAGGATTTTTAGAAGGAATTATTCCGTCATTTTCAATTTCAGCTAAGTTGGGAGAGCCGGCTGTTATGGTAATAATTTTTTTACCAACTAATCCTTCTGTTTCTATAGCAGCTTGACTGTCAAGTCTTATAAAATGTTTTAGTTCTGTATCTATACGCATTCTTACTTCAACATTTCCAGTTTTTTCATCGAACAAAGAAATAGTACTTACACTTCCAATGTCGTATCCACTTAACCGAACTGGTGCTCCGGGTTTTAATCCTTCAATTTGATTAAAGTAAGTTTTTACCTCAATGGTGCCGGTAAATAATTTTTCTTTATTACCGAGCAAGAAAATAAAAATGATAAGCAGCACTGTGCCTAAAAAAATAAAAATTCCAAGTCTTGCACCTTCCAAATGTTTAAACATTTTTTCCTCTCAAACTTTAATTGATTCTTCTTTAGCATGAATAATTTCATTGCTGAAAAAGTTTTTCAAGAATAAGTCTTTTGATGAAGTAAGATCACTAATTTTTCCCTCATATGCTATTCGAGCGTCTTTCAGAAAAATTGCACGGTCTGCAATAATTTCAGCACAGATCAAGTCATGTGTAACGACAATCGAAGTCATATTTAGTTTTTTCTGCAAATTAATGATAAGCTCACTAATTTCTTTTGTAGTAATTGGATCAAGTCCGGTTGTTGGTTCATCATACAGCATTAATTCTGGATCAGTGATAATTGACCGGGCAAGACCAATTCTTTTTTTCATTCCGCCAGAAAGTTCTGAAGGCATTTTATTAATTGCATCTTCAAGTGAAACTAGTTCAAGAGTAGATTTTACTTTTTCATCAATTTCTGATTGTTTCATATCAGGAAAAATTTTCTTCAAAGGAAATGATAGATTTTCTTTTACTGTCATAGAATCATAAAGAGCAGAGCCTTGAAATAAAAATCCAATATTCTTTCTTACTTTGTTTAGTTCATTAAGTGAAAGCTCTAATATATTTCTTCCGTTTATATAAATTGTTCCGGAATCCGGGGGCATAAGTCCAATAATACATTTTAGTAGAACGCTTTTACCTTGACCGCTTCTTCCAAATATCACAAGATTTTCTGCCCTTGAAACAAAAAGAGAAATATTCTCTAAGACAATCAAAGAATCAAACCTCTTTGAAAGATTTTCAATTTCTACTACCCTAATGTTGGCCATAACCATAAAGAAATTTTTACCAATATCATGTCAAATATTAAAATAAGTAAAGAAGCAATAACTACGGAAGATGTTGATGCTTTTCCTACTCCCTCGGTTCCGCCTTCTGCAGTAAAGCCTTTATAACATCCAACTAATCCAACTATGTATCCAAATACAAATGTTTTAGCAACCCCGGGAATTAAATCTCCGAACTCTACCGAATTAATAACTGCAAATCTGTAATACTCAAAGCTCATGCTTTCAACAATTATAACAGCCAGATAGCCGCCGAGAAGTGCAATTATGATTACATAGATTGTCAGAATGGGTAAAATCATAGTTGTTGCAATAATTCTAGTTACAACCAGATACTTGAATGGATTGACAGCAGAAACTTCCATTGCATCGATCTGTTCTGTTACTCTCATTGAACCGAGTTCAGCACCAATTCCGGAACTAACTCTACCAGCAAAAATTAATGCTGTAATTACTGGCCCAAGTTCTCTAACTACTGAAAGTGCAACCATACCAGGTAAAAAATCTGATGCACCAAAACGTGCTAGAACCGGCTGACTTTGCATTGCTAATACAAGCCCTATAATAAATCCAGTAACGCTTACAATTCCAAAAGTTTTTACACCAAGTTCATCCATGTGCTTTTTTACTTCAGCAATTTCATAAGGGGGAATAAAAGCTTGCTTAATAAATTCGATATTGAAAATTGTAAGTCCGGTTATAGTCGCAAAAAAGTTAAATAGATATTCTTTATAGGAAAGTCGTCTGCCGTATTTAACTTTTGGTAATTTCATCGGAAATGAAAACTTGCCCTCTTTTGTACTCGAAGATACTAAAATCAGTCAACAGATTGAAGTAATTCAATATTTGTCAAAATGCATTTCTTATATGATTTATTATTGGAGCCTGACCTTTAAGTTGAGTAATAGCTATTACATCTATTCTGCATGAATGATCAGAAATATTATTTTTCCACAAATATGATTCTGCAATTTTTCTAATTTGCTTTTGTTTGGGCAGTGGAATAGCTGTTTCCGGATGACCGAATGAAAGATTTTTTCTGTATTTAACTTCTATAAAAACGAGTGTCTTTTCATCTTTTGCAATTATATCTATTTCGCCGTGACCAAATTGAAAGTTTCTTTCAATAATTTCAAAGCCAATTTCTTCAAGATATGAACAAGCTAAGTATTCTCCTTTATTACCGGTCTTTCGTTTATTAAATGACATTTTAAAATAATTTTTCTTGGTCTGTAACGCTTATGATTCTAGTTAAAAAAGTTTTTCGATGAATTGGCGATGCTCCAAATTTTTTCACAGCACTGATATGAGCTTGCGTAGCATATCCTTTGTTGCTTTCCCAAGAATATTCTCTAAACTGATTAGACAAACTCGTCATTATTCTATCTCTTGTTACTTTTGCGATAATTGAAGCTGCTGCAATTGAAAATGATTTTGAATCACCTTTGATTATTGTTTTTGTTTTAAGTTCAGAGAAAAATGATTTATTTCCATCTATCAAACAAAGATTAGGTTGGGGAAATAAACCAGCCACAGCTTGTTTCATTGATTTCAAGGCAGCTTGTAAAATATTTATTTCATCAATTTCATTTTGTTCTACGATACCAATTCCATATGAAATAGAATTTTCAATTATCCAATAAAATAAATCATTTCTCTGTTTTTCAGTTAATTTTTTTGAATCATTGATTTTAGGATGGAATTTTTTTTTATCGAAAATTACTGCTGCGGCGACTACTGGACCGGCAATAGGACCGCGTCCGGCTTCATCAATTCCAGCTATGTATTTTATTTTTCTTGAATGGAAAGAGTTATCAAGTTTCTTAAGTGAATTCATTTACAGAAATCAAAGATATTTTAAATTACTATTTAGTTTTCTCAACAGTAATTTGGTCAATCATTTTCTCATTTTCAATTTCTGTTTCATTTTCACCGTTAGCAAGAAGGTATGATCTTCCGGAAGGGAATAACTTTACGACGAGATTTGTTTTTATTTGCTCTTTTGCGAAGACATATAATTTTGACTGTTCATCGGTTCTATTGATTCTTATTAAGAATTGGTTGTCTTCATCAGTAAAACTAAAAAAATCAAAATGTTTTGTTAGCACAACTGAAGCAGCAACAAGATTTAGCTGGCTTTTTGTAATAGGGAGTTTATTTGGAAATAAGGAAATGATTTTCTTGTTAATTAAATCTGATTCAACTTTGGTTTCTAATACCTTCGTTTCGCAATTATTAAAATTTAGAAATAATTGGTGGAAATATTCAATTTCAGCAGAAAATAAGGTCGAATTTGACTCGATATAATTCCTCTTGTCTTTTGGTAAAAGTTCAGGATTAATGGCAAAATTGAATAAATCCTCTTCAGTTATATTAAATAAATTTTTCATGTTACTGCTAAACCTTTCATAAAATAAGTAAAAAAAATCTGAATTCTTTTGGAAAATCAGATTCTCACTTCTAGATTTGATACAATCTCAGTTTTTAATTGTCTAAATAAATAATCTAATATTTGATGGTACTTCTGATAAAACATTTCATTCGTTAAGTTAGGAATGTGGTCTTTCATGTAAAGATATAGTCCTCTTGACTGTCCTCCATTTTTCAAATCTCTTGCTAATTCAGTTAAAACTTTGGCCAATATTTTTTTCTCGTCTAAGGTGATTTTCCCTTTCTTAAAATAGAATTCATCCAATCTTTGGAACACAATCATAAGGCAATTTGCTGTAATCACCTCGATATCCAACTTCTCTTCATTATCAAAACCACTGGAAGATGGGATATCTACAAAGCTGTTCATATGGGAGAATTTAATTTTTTTTATTAGCTGATTTAAAGGAATAGCACTGTACAATTCAGGTTCATTTTTAAGATGTGTAAAAATGTTTGTGATAACTTTCGTCATATTACCAAAAAACAATTTTGGTGGAATAGCATCAAATTCATCATGGTTCATGAATTTTTTATTTGTGCCCATGTTTTTATTAGCAATGTATACAGAGCCGCAATAAGTTATTTTTTGCCAATTATTTTTTTCTATAACATAATTTACTGCGTTTAGTATCTTGCTAAAAAAGGGGTCGGCATCACGTAGTATTTTTGTAACTTCTTGATCAACACGGTTTGTAATTATTCTATAAAAGAAATATTGTGCTTGTGCATCAGTATTAATTGGCGCTTTCCAATCTTTATAGGATTTAACAATTCCAATTTCTTTTGTCTTTGAGTTTTTAAGCAAAAGTGGAATTATTGAATCGTTCGCTATGTCTTCAAAAGTAAAACCGAGATTTAGAAATTTAATTCTATCTTTAGCATATTTAGTACATAAATAAGAAATGGCATATTTACATGAAATCGATATCAGTTTTTTTAAAGTGTAGTTGCCAACTTCTTTTGAGCTTGTAAGCTCCTTAAGAAGGGCAAGATTATTATTAATTTTTTCAGAACTATAATTATTATCCATATAAACTAGTTTTTACTCATACTTGTTTTCAATTTTATCCAATCATTGTAAAAAATAAATTTTGTTCTATCCCAAAATTCGATTTTGTTTTTATAACTCTCAGTGTATTCCGGCGTATCAGTTAAAGGATAGTTTAATTTTCCATTTACAACTAACGTATCTCTTAATACTCTAAAATCTGAGCCAACAATAACATCAATGTCAGATAGATTATAGTCAATTGATATTTCTAGTCCTCCAAATGGCGAATAGAGTTTATTGTAAAGTACAATTGAAAATAAAGATCTCTGTTTAAAATCATTTAGGGAACCTGGTAAAGAAGTCATATACCTTTCATTTAAGTTCTGGTTATAGTCAGTGTTAGGCAAAAGTGAATAAAATTTGAAATTTGCTATTCGCCAATTATTAAACATATATTTTTCAGTCGAAGGAGATTGGCCGTGAATATCATCTAATGGAAGAATGCCGAACACAATTTTCTCGAGTCCATTGTTGAAAGCTGTAAAGATTAATTCTTTCCTTGAATCGTTATCAATATCTTTTATTTTACCTTCAATTACGTGTCCTTGGTGCCAAAAAGTAGGACCAACACGCATGCCATTTTTATAATCAAGAAAAAAAATGGCACCCGAATAAGAAGAAACATTATTAGCAAAAGCAGCAAGAAGCTTTTGATTATTAATTGTACATGTGTCGAGTATTTTATGAGAATAATAAGGCTTTAACCTCTCACGAGGAGATGAAATTGTATCTGTGAAAACATATTCCCAAACTATGTCCAAATCTTTATCTCTGCAAGCAATTCGATTTGGTTCATCTTCTTCTTGAGGGATAGTTCCAGCAGTAATAATTTCATTTTCATAATCATTATTAACATCAACAATTGAGATTATTGTATTCAATGATGAAGCTAGCATATGAGTAAAAGGTTCATACTGAAAAAAAAATTTGTGAACTAATTTCCCAGTGTTGCTTTTTATATAGATATAGCTTCCATTTCGTTCAAAATATTTTGGATTAGAGTCCAGTTCAGCATGCCATTTAATATAAAAGATGGATATTAAAAGGAGAATAATTGTAAGCAGAATCCAATTTTTCTTAATGGCAAAATAAATTTTATTGAAAATCGATTTTTTATCTATTGCTATGATGTTCCGATAATTAAAAATATCTGAAATATTTTCAATAGGGATTAGCTTAAGGTTTCGGTTTGGAAATATTGTTTTTAATTCATCTAACTTTGTCTGAGCCATACTTTCATTTGCTTTAGGAATTATAAAGTATTCGATTGCTGAAAAGAATATTAATTCAACTTTTGCAATTATTATTTCATCTTTTATAGATAAGACTTTTCCTCTAATATCTATTAAGCCGGTTGAGGTTATATTATTTTTAATACTAACGCACAAGTTGAGATTATATAGGTTGCATAGTTCTTCTATAAATCCAATCGCTAAGGAAACTCCATGAGAGCTCCCTTCAAAAAACGCCTCTCGATTTTGAAAATATATAAGAACCTCATGATACTTTGAAAACTTTTTATTATTTCCAAAGAAATCTAGTGCAAAAAGAAATGATCTTTTTATTTGTTCAATAAAATCTTCATTAATCTCTTTGCTTGATGGAACTAAGATAAATTTATCTTCATCATTTGTTTTCTTTATCACAATCGTAACCGATTCCAATGAACCGATAGTGTTGTTAGATTCAACATTTGTAGTTCTTACTAAAACCGGAAAAGAAATTTTTTCTGTTTTAATTGAAGAAGAATGTGAACCATATAGTACTTCTCTAAGCGTATCTAATTCTTGTTCTATTCTTTCAATTTGATTATTGATATCCTGATTTAGTTCATGACCATTGAAATAAATTGAAATTTCTGTGATCTGTGCTAAAAGCTTTTCAGTGATTTGAAGAGGAAGACCAATGCAGTTAAATTTTTTTAATTCTGAAAGAAATTCTAATGAAAATTCGAACAAATAAGCATTGATTAAATTCCTATCATCAGATAAAATTAATTCTGAATAAAAATCGGAAATTTTAATAAGCTTGGATCTTTCAGAAAGCTGAGGAAGAAGTGAATGTAACTCAATTCTTTTTTGTTCAATGTAAAAAGGATTCATAAGTTTTCACAGTTTTTAATCAGCAAGAGCTATTTTGTGAATTTAATTTTAAAACTCACTAATAATTCCAAAGTGAATCTTTCCACTTGAAAACGAATCCTCTTTGCCGAGGGCAAAACTTACATTAAGAATCCCGAGGGCAGTTTCAATATTTAAGCCGAGTCCATATCCATACTTAAATGCTTGATTTTTTTTCAGATTCATTAATGTATTTTCATTGCGAAGATAATATCCTGAATCAAAAAACACAAACAAAAACGAACGGCTAGAAATTAAATATCTGTATTCAAGATTCGACCATAAAATCCTATTCCCCCAAAATTGTTTTTCATGATAACCTCTTAAAGTTGATGAACCTCCAAACAGATATAAATCACTTTGCTCAAATTCAGATCCGCGCAATTCTCTTCCATGAATAGATATTGCGGCTACTTGCAACGAAAATATTTCCACAAAATATCCAAAATCAAATTCTAATCTCTGAAAATTAATATCAGTCTTTGTAGATGAAAGAATATTTTCTTTGGGACTATTTATTTTTTTTCTAGTGTATTTATAAGAATTGATTATGTAAAAGCCATTAGTTGGAGAATATGGATCGTCTCTTGTGTCTATTTTAAGATTAATACCAGACATCAATGAAGTAGAATTAAAAACTGTATATAAATTGCTGCTTTGTTCTGATGGAATTGTTGATTGCGTATTGAAAATCAAAGATGCAGAGATATCCTCACTCACTAAGTATTCAATTTCTCCTTGAAATATTCTTTGGACATAAGTTGTATCTTGCTTTCTTTGGAATAATTTGAAATCAATATTGAGAGGTAAATTGAAAAGCCACGGTTCCATATATTGAACATTAAGTTCTTGGGAATGTCTTGATTCTTGGAACCATTTGAAACTGAGTGCACGTCCGGTTCCAAAGAGATTTCTTAAGCCGATATTAATACTGCCAGTTAAATATCCAGATTCATTTTTATCTCTTCCGGGAA
Organism: Ignavibacteria bacterium; assembly: GCA_016873835.1. Lineage (GTDB taxonomy): Bacteria > Bacteroidota > Ignavibacteria > Ignavibacteriales > Melioribacteraceae > DSXH01. Next base: position 15,064 of record VGVY01000021.1, on the reverse strand, counting down.
CAAAGCCAATTATCCCATCGAAATTATTGGTCTCTTTTTCTTTGACCGATATTTTAAGGATTCCTTCATTATCCGAATTAATTAAATATTCAGGCGGAGCAATTGGCTCAAAAAAACGGAGTCGGTTTAACCGGCTTGTAATTCTATCAATTTTTTCTTGTACATAGTAATCACCAATATTAATGCCTATCGCTCGGGTAATTACGATATTCTTTGTTTTATAATTTCCAACGATCTGAATTTTATCAATTTTACTTTTAATATTTTTTTCAATCTGAAGAGTTAAATCGACGCGATTTTTCTCCTCCAATGAATCGTAGGAAAAAAAGAGGGATGAAATTTTAACTGAGGCGAAAGGGAATCCGCTATTTTCATAGTAATCTAATAAATCGCTAATCCATTGCTCAACATTAGCCTTGCTGAATATTTCACCTTTTATGGATGGAATATTAATATCTATGTAAGTAGAATCAACCGAAGGGACTATGAGATCAACCTTTCGGATGTATGTCGGCTCATTTTCTAAAATTGTTAATGTAATTTTTATTTTAGATAAATTATTAGTATCAGATTCTGCAACTGTTGTTGAATTATAATAACCCTGGTTTCGTAAATTAAAAATTGTTCTTGACTCAATTGTATCCAGAATACCTGGGAAAATCATAGAGCCATTCGCAATGTTTATCCAGCTTCTGTAGATGCTTTGCGAAAATTTACTTGTGCCTATAATATCGAGAGAAGAAATTGTCTGTGAAAATATTCTATTAGAAAAAAGGATTATTATAATTATAAAAATGTGTTGCGTAAGACGGATAGATGAAAAAATATCTTGTGATTTTCTTTGCATATTAAAAAAACTTAATGGAATTGAGGTGAGTCATCAATCATTTTCATTTTTTTCCCAATTGGTTCTATGATCACTGTGTCTTTTAATTCTTCCATCTGTTCAAAAGAAACTGAGCACGTTTCCATCATATTTGCATTTTTAGAACCAAGCGCAGTTGCAATTTTTACAAATTCTTCGAATACCAAAGATTTTTCTAATCCATATACCAACCCGGCTGTAAATGCATCACCACTGCCGGTACTGTCTAATTCATCAATAATTGGCGGTGTTATTTTATAGATATAATCATACTTTGAAGCGTAAGTTTCCTTTTTACCATTTGTTATAAATGCTAGCTTTATTTTTTTTGAATATAGAAAGCTCAAATAATCTAAGTATGATTTTTCATCTACTAAAGAAATATCAAACGTGTTTTCGATCTCTTGTTTGTTGATGTGAAGAATTGTCGGTGCAGCGTTAATCGATTTTTCAAGATGACTTCCATAAGTATCAAGAATAGAAATTTTATCGAGAAAGTTTGCTAAAGAAATTCCATAAGAAAAAATATCCTCAGTAATTTTTGAAGGAGAGCTTCCCGAAAAAACTACAATTGAAGAATTACGAATCATCTTGTCAAGTTTCGACTTAAACTCCTCAGCTTCTATTTCGAGAATATTGCTATTTAACCCAAAGTAAGTTGAAAGAGTTTTTTCATTTTTGGAGTAGGTAAGACATGCTCTTCTGGTTTCAGATTGAGTCGAAACAAATCCAAAATCAATTTTTTCATTAGTCAGCAACGAGCGTAAAATTTTCCCGTTATTTCCACCCAAAAATGTGAATGTATAATTCTTTATTCCCAATTTATTCAATTGCCGGCTTACATTAATCCCTTTCCCGCCAGCGAAAAAAAATTCTTTCTTACAATGATTAGATTTTCCATGGAGAACTGAATCGAAAATCATTCGATGCTCAAGCAGCGGATTTAGAGTAACTGTGAGTACCATTAGGATTATTATTTTTAATACATTAAAATTTTATGGACGATATCCAGGCCATCTGCTATAATCCGGATTAACCAATCGGTAATCACCAAAACCAGTTTGATCAGCAAAGATAAAGGATCGGTTCAGATCATAGTATTCCCAAATTTCATAAGGAACAGAATTCGAATCGAAAGGATGGCGATCAACATGATTAGGAGGTCCGAATGTTACATAGATCATTCCCATATCGGTTTTCCATCCTTCGCCTAATCCTTTAAAATTCTTGGTTGCGTAATCAATTCTGCGGTAATATTCATATAAGATTGGATTTTCCTCCAAGTTTTTGTTCGGCTTTTTATTTTCCCAAAATGCTATGAACCGATTTAATTTATCTTCATAAAGCTCTGACTCTTTTAAATAACTCATCTCTTCAACTGATGCAATATAAATCATCTGTTCAATTGCCTTGTTCAAATCTAAAATTGTATTTGGCAATCCGTAAATTTTTGAATTAAATATTTTTTCAACCCGACCAATCTCTTTCCATTCGCCATCCTTAATTAATGCAGACAAAGAATAATCACCTAATTTGAAATCAAGATTTTCCATAGTATAATAGACCGTATTAGTTCCGGCTTTAATAGTCTGCGGACTTAATTGTTTAATTGCTTTTCTACTTTTCAAATTTTCAAGAGAGAATTCAATATAAATTTGACGGTCTTTATTTGAATAAATATCAAAATAAAAGGGGAGTGAGCTGTTTTTATTAGTAACTATTTTTGAAATATTTGGTAATATTCTTTCACCAGATTCTTCTTTGATTATTTCAGTGATAAGCATTATGTCGCTAAATCCGAGAGTATCTTTAATCACATCAACCCTTACTGGAAATTCTTTTGAAGAAGCACGTCTTGAATCAGAATCTTCTAAGATGCAGCGAACCAAATAACTTCCGGGGTTTAAATCAAAACTTCTATAAGAAATATTATAATTAGTGCGTGAAAGTGTTCTAGTAAATTCGGATTCTTTAATGGTTTCTTTCCAAATTCTTTCAAATAGAATTCCTTTTTTTTCTTTATCATAAAATGTTAAAGTTACACTATAACCAGCTTGAAATACATCACCCTTTTTAATGAATTGAATACTTGCATATGGGACTTCAATAAAAACATCGAGCCGAGTTTTATTTGGTACTTTACTTAGATAATCTGCAGCATCAATGTAAAAGAGCGGAGCATTTGAAATAGCATTGGCTCCAGCATATTCAACTTGTGCATAGGATACATATCCAATCAGTAATAGTAATATTAAAAAACGCTTCATTTTTAAAACTCCTTTCTACTGGCAGATTTTTCCGAATAAATCATACTCATTACTATCGTAAATTTCAACGTTATAAAACTGTCCTATTTTTAATTTCACATCTGTAGAATGAACAAGAATTTCCCCGTCAACTTCCGGGGCATCTCTTTCAGATCTGCCTTTGTAATGTTTTTCTTCGTATGAATCGATTATTACTTTTAATTTTCTTCCAATGAGCGAACGGTTTTTCTCAAGCGATATTTCTTTTTGAATTTCCATCAATGTTGCATTTCGTTCTTCTTTTACTTCATGAGGAATCGGATCTCCTAATAAATAGCTTGGCGTATTTTCTTCGATCGAATAATTAAATACTCCCAGTCTGTCGAACTTTATATCTTTTACAAATTGACAAAGTTCCTCGAATTCTTTTTCGGTTTCGTTTGGGTAGCCAACTATGAATGTTGTCCGAAGAACTAAATTTGGAATTCTTTCTCTCAATGAAAATAGAAGTTCTTTAGTTCTACGAGAGGAAATTCCTCTTCTCATCGATTTAAGAACTGTATCAGAAATATGCTGTAAAGGAATATCGATATATTTGCAGATTTTTGGATTGCTTGCAATTTCGGTTATTAGATTTTCAGGAAAGTGAGAAGGGTATGCATACATCAATCTGATCCATTTGATCCCATCAACTTGTGAAATCAAATTAAGCAGTTCGGCAATATTTCTTTTATCGTAAATGTCCCTACCATAATCTGTCGTATCTTGACCTATTATATTAAGTTCTCTAACACCTTTTTTTGCAAGTGACTTAACTTCTCCTAATAACTCATCGATTGGTTTTGATTTGTGAATCCCTCTCATTAAAGGTATTGCACAAAATGAGCAAGGATTATCGCAGCCTTCCGAGATTTTTAAGTATGCAAAATGTTTTGGAGTTGTTAAGTGTCTTTCTCCCAATAGTTCATACTTTAAATCTCCGCCAAAATCTTTCAAAATTTCTTCGTAGGCTTCAGTTCCAAAAATAGAATCAATCTCGGGAATCTCTTTTTTCAAGTCGTTCATATATCTTTCGGATAGGCAGCCGGTAACTACTACCCTTTTAAATTTCCCTTGTTTTTTAAGCTCGATTGCTGAGAGAATTGTATTTACAGATTCTTCTTTTGCTGCGTCGATAAATCCGCAAGTATTTATTACAACAGAATCGGCTTTATTAGGATCGTCAGTAAGAGAAAACTTATTTAACTCAAATTGGCTCATCAATCGTTCGGAATCAACCGTGTTTTTGGAACAACCTAAAGTAATTACCGAAATTTTATGTTTTTGGGACATAGTTTTCTTCTATTATAAATTTCTAATAATAAAAAAATTATGACATTATTTTTTAATTGAGTATTAAAATACGAAGGGATATAAAATCTATTATCAATAAACAATTAAATGAGAATTTATGATGTTTAATTAAAAGAAAAACTAAATCCAATTCTCAATTGATAATCCTTCAATTTTTATAAATTCGCGTTCGTTATTTGTAACTAATATTAATCCTCTGCTTAGTGCTTGAGAAGCAATTAACATATCCATAGCTCCAATAAGATTTCCATTCATTTCTAATTTTGCTCTTAATTTTCCATATGATATAGCATCTTCTTTTGTAAAATTAACAACCGATAATGGAAGAATGAATTGTTCTAAGGCAATTATATTTTCGTCAGGTTTTGAACTTTTTGAAACGCCGTATAGTAATTCAGAGAGAGTAATAACGGAAATACCTATTGAATCCGGTTTCATTTTAGTAAATCTCTTAATAACCACTTCAGGTTTTTTTTTAATTATATAGATACAAATATTAGTGTCGACTAAGTATTTCACTAAAAGATACCTTCTCGCTTATCCAATTCAGGTTGAATACGCTCATTTAAAAAATCATCAGTAAATTTATCAATGCTTTCAACGAACGCATTCCATTTAGATTTCAATGGAAAAAGAACAACTGCATTCCCAATTTTTGTAATACCAACTTCATTACCTTTCATCCGATAAGCTTTTGGTAACCGTACGGCCTGGCTTTTTCCATTTGTAAATAATTTTGCTGTCTCCATCTCCAATCCTTGTTAGTCTATACCGAAAGTATATACTTTCTTTTGAAATGTCAAGGGGAAATATCCTGATCATGAAGATTTTAAAAGAATACTTCTCAAATAGCTGCCTATAATTCATATAAAAAGGATTTCAATGAAATCCCATTCAGAAAATAATTATCTATAAGCAGCTTTTTCGATATCCTTTAATGAAGTTATTTTTTTCGGAGGATTTAAATACTTATCAAGGAATTTATAAATCTTAATTCTAATCTCTCTACCTATTTTATGATCCATTCTATCAAATGAATGTCCGCCTGGAACATCTTTAAAGATTTCGTATTCAAATTTTTTCCCTTCTGCTTTTAATGATTTAATAAGATGTTCGACTTCCAAAACATTAACATCTTCATCGTTGGTATTTGTATGGATGAGTAGTGGAGTTTTAAGTTTATGTGCTTGCCATGCAGCAGATCTTTTTCTGTATTCATGTACATTTTCATCTGCAGTTTTACCTATGTGATAGTCAGCAGAATAAAGATCTCTGTAACTATCATCTTTGTATCCCATTCGTGCAATTAAATCGCTAACCGGAACACCGGCAAATGCTGCTTTATAATTTTCCGGATGATCAAAAATGTTAAAGAGTGTAATCATTCCACCATGACTCCAGCCCATTATTCCAACACGATCTTCATCAACAAAATCGTAATTATCAAGAATATATTGACGACTTACATTAACATCTTCATTTTCTAAACCGCCGTAATCAATTCGTTTGTAAAAACCTTCACCATATCCAGTACTTCCTCTGTATTCTGCTGCAACTATTATATATCCTTGATAAATCAATTCTCGCACAATATGTGTATAATACGTTGTAAAGTCTGCATGAACTCCGCCATGAGGCAACACTATTAAAGGATATTTTTTTGTGACATCAATCCCTTTCGGAATAAAAACATAAGACCAAAATTTCAATGGATTGCCGGCACCTTGACCAGTAGGATTTTTTTCTTTTACAGGAGGAGGACCGGTCATAAAAACTTTATCAACAAATGCAACATCACCCACTCTTTGAAACCATAAAACATCATCAATTAATTTTTCTAAACGATCTAATCTGTGGTTCAGACTTTCACTGCCCCTTTTCAGTGATTTTAAAACATCACTTTGTTCGCTATTAGTTGATTGGGCATTGTGAACTGAAAAAGTGATGGAGAGAAATAAAATAATTGTTAGTATTCTTTTCATAGTAAAAACTCATTTGTTTGACTTGATCAAAAATAGGAATAAAGATGATTAAGATAAATTGCAGAGGGGATTTAACTTTTTAGCTATTTAAAAAATATAGATAAAGATAAACAATTGGGGCTGAGAATAAAATTGAATCAAACCGATCAAAGATTCCACCATGTCCGGGAATTAACGAGGATGAATCTTTAACATTAGCATCTCTTTTGATCTGGCTTTCAACAAAATCGCCAGCTTGACCGAATAAACCAACTATAATTCCAATTAATATTGCATCTTTTAAAGATAGAAAATCTAAAATAAGTTCGAAGGCTACCACCATTGTGATTATAGAAAAAACAAATCCGGCAACTGCACCTTCCCAACTTTTATTTGGGCTTACGCGAGGAAGTACTTTATGCCGGCCATAAGCTGATCCAATAAAGTATGCAGCAGAATCACAAATCCAGATTGAAGCAAACATAGATAGAATAATATATCCGCCATTGTCATACTGAAAATGTGAGTCGCTGTAAAACTCTCGTAGTTCTACTAAAGCAGCAGAAAATAATCCGATGTAAAAAATTCCGAGTAAAGTTGTGCCAAGGTTTGCAGTTGAAGATTCACCTCTTCGTAATAATTCAGAGAGTAATATTATTGGAATTATTATGAGAATTAGTATGTGAGTTTCAACAAAATAGAGATATGAATTTAATATCATTAGAACTACAGATGCAGTGCCAATAAATAAATTGGGATGAAATTTTCTTTTGCTGATAATTTTTGAAAATTCAAAAAATGAAACAACTCCAATTATTAATGCAAAAATTAAAAATGGAATTTTTCCAACAATGCACAATAATATCATCAGTGGAATGCCAAAAAGTGCGACAACAACTCTAGTAGCAAGATTTCCAAATTTAGTCATCAGAATCTCCGGAAACTTCTCTCTCTTTAATATCTTTTAAAATTGAAGCTGCATCATCTTTGTCAGTTTTTTTGACTAGAATTTTTATAACTGATAAGTTTCCAACGAGCGGATAACTTCTATCTTTCTGCGATAGAATTAGAGTTTCAATATCAGCACTTTCAAGATTGGTTTTAAGCATTTCTGCTTCATAAACTTCATCACAAGTAAAGATTATTACCCAATCTGAAGGATGAATTAAGTGCCCCTCGAATTCTTCAACTGGGATTAATTTACTTTTGCAGTCAGCGCAAATTGAGATTCCATCAATATATTCATACTCACATTTTGGACAGATCATAAAGTCTCCTTTGGTTTATTGATAATTACAAGTGCCTTTTTCAGATAAATAATAAAAGCAGTAAAAATAATCAACAAAACAAAGAACATTATAAAGTGATTAATTACATTTCCGGTTGGAGCAATATTTGAGCTGATTAATTCTTCATCACCCAAAACAAGAAATAGAACTACGGCAAACAAATTGTTTAAAAAGTGGAGAGTCATAGGCACTATAATAGATTTGCTAGTATAAGCTGCAAATCCAAAGTAAGTGCCAAGAGCAATCAATGCAAATAAACCGTAAGGATTGAAATGATAGATGCCGAAAAAAAGAGCAGTAATTAAAGCGCTAGCAATTGGTTTATACTTTTGCTCAAAACTTTTTTGAACAAATCCGCGGAAAAATGTCTCTTCGCATAATGCTGGAATTACTGCCACAACAAAAATAATAAACGATGATTCGAAAAGTGAATTTGATGTTAGCAGATCACCATATGCGGATTGTACAAGTTTATCGAGTTGATCTACCAAATCCTTAATGGATTTTAAAAATGAACTATAACCGGTAAAGACATTTATAAAGTAATTTTGGATATATAAAAAACTCTGCAGCAAAGGAGTTAGAATTATCAATCCGATAATAAATAATAAAAGTTCTTTTGCTTTTGGGAGTTTTATTCTAAGAGCTGTTGAAACATTTCGATAAATTGATTTTGATAACATCAATGCTGGAAAGAGAATAAATAAAATCTGTCCGCCAATAGTTAATAGTCTAATTAAATTTACATCTGCTTTCTCAAAATTCAATCCAAAGATGGCAAGAGTAAGAAGTGCCCCGCCAAATTGATAAAGAACAAACACTCCAGCTAATCCAAGAAATGCGGCAGTAATTGGATTCATGTTCGAAATCATTTCCTCTGAATTATTATCCGAGGGTTGATCGGGCAGATTATCTAGGTTTTCATTCATTACATGAAAAATTTTTGAATGCTTTGTTCAATTTATTCTATTGAACTCTGTTATGCAAATTAGGTTTTTTAATAGAAGAATTTAATTTGCCTTTTTTGAGGTGAGTTTTCCGTTTAAACCGGAATAAGCAGTTAACTCTGCATCGATTGATCCAATAATTACTTTTGTTTTTACTTTTACCGGCATTTTGATTTCATCGTCAGTAAGCCACAATACTAAAGTTCCTTCGCTTTTAAATAATCCGCCTTCTTTTGCAATTGGTTCTAAAATGATGCAGTCAAATGTTCCGGCGGTCACAGTAATTTTTTCTTTTCCGTGAAAAACAATATCAAGCGGATAGACTTTATCTTTATAAAAATTCTGAAGCTGGATTTTATCCCCGGCTTTCATTTTAGAATAATCAAATGTACGGGCTAAATAAAATGCTGAGACTATATCATTTACATTTTGTGGAATGTTGTAAGTGCCTTCCGATGTTTTGGCTTTATTTTTTCTTTGATCGAAGAATGCAGAAAAATCTCTTGAGTAACTGCCTTCTCTGATATGCTGTTCAAACCTCCAAGGGAAAATTCCTTCAACATCAATAAAAGTTTCGTACCGATCTCTTACTTTGTAAAATGCATCAAATGTAGGAACCGAATTTACTTTGAATATAACATTATAGGTTTCTCTTCCGGCTAACCTGGAACTTTTTGGTATTGAAAATTCAGCAACTCCAGCCGTAACAAAACCATATTTAACATCGAAGGTCAGTTTCTCACCAACGGCAAATGATTTATTATCAACTTTTCTAAATTCACTTTTTTGTGCAATGGATTGACTCGAGAGCTTGAGTAAGATCATGAGTAAGAACAACAAATTTGATTTGTTAAAAAATCTATGTTTTTTAAAAATGTTTAAGAGATTCATTTTTTCTCCAACTCGCTATTATCAAGAAAAGAAACAACTGTTTTATAAACTTCATCAACATCAATTGTAGCCATGCAGTTTAACCTTTCGCATTGTTCAATGGTGCAATTATTACAATCTATTTGAGGAACGAAAACTTTTTTCTTTTCTGTGTACGGACCCCAGCGTTTCTCAGAACAAACTAAAACCTTCGGATAAAAACCGATTACATGTTTGTTCAATGCCGCTGCTATATGAATCGGTCCGGTTGAATTTGCAATTAGCAATTCTGACTTTTCAATCAGTGCAATCATATTTTCTAAGTTAAATTTACCAGCAAAATTTTTTGTTTTTTCATTAACAACTAACATCTTACAAAGTTCCTCGTCCTTATCGTTTCCGGTTATCAAAATTTCAATATCCAAATCATATGCCAGTTTCTCAATAAGTTTTTTCATTGAGTTAATTGGTAAATCGATTGAGCTTCCACCGCTTCCTGGGTGAATAATTATTATTTTTTTGTTAAGACTAACTCTATGTTTTTCTAACTCGGATTGAATTTGCTGTCTACTTTTTGCGGAAGAGTGTAAAGAGAAGTCGACATTAGAAGGAGTTATCACTTCATTTATACCGATGGCTTTCAGTAAATGGATGTTGTACTCAAGTTCATGAAACTTAACATCTTTCCTATGCTCAAAAACTTTGTAGTTAAACAGAAAAGAATACCAGCGGTATCCGCTCCCGATTCTAATTTTTATTCCAGAAAAGAAAAGCAGTGCAGCAATTGAAAAGGTTGGAAAAGCAATAATTGCCAAATCGAATTTTTTTTTCAATCTCTTAATTTTTTCAAGATAAGTTAGATTACTGAAATCCCCGTCGATAGTGATAATTTCATCAATCAGTTTATTATTAACGGCTAAAGGCTTAGTGTATTCTCGTAAGAGAAAAGTAATTATTGAATTTGGAAAGTGTTTTTTTAGTATTGATGCTAATGGAAGGGTAAGAACAACATCGCCGATTCTATCTGTACGGATTATTAAAATATTTTTTGGCGATATCATTTTTTATTTGGCAATTTTAAATTTGATACGTACTGATTATTTTTTAAGAAATACCTCCATGGCAAATCTACCGATTTTTTAATTCCTATTCTTCTGGAGGTCATAATCTCATTTTTATCATAGTTTTTTGAATCAAGAATAAAAATTGTATCGCTTAATAACGAAGTGCCATTATCGCTTTTGTCAATATAAAATGCTTGACAGATTTTACCTGGTCCGTTTGTTAATTTTTTTTGTTCCGAGTCCGATAGTTCAAGTTTATTAAATCTTGCTTTGCTCATTGATTCAATTCCGGCGATTGGTTCAATTCCACGAATCAAAATTGCACATCCATCTTCTGGGTATCCCGTAACTACATTTGCACAGAAATACATTCCATAAGTAAAGTAAACATAGAGAGTTCCACCGCCTTTAAACATTACTTCATTGCGTTTTGTTTTACCATTGTAAGAGTGAGCGGCCATATCAATTTTACCATCATAAGCTTCAATCTCAACAATCCGCCCGGATAAGTATTCGCAGTTGAATTTTCTTACAAAGATTTTTCCGAGCAGTTCTTTTGCAACTTTATGAACATTGCGCTGATAGAATTTTAATGGAAGTTTATTTGAAGTGTTAAATCTTTTCATCTATTTCGTTGAATTGGATTCCCGATTCATCATCGCTGATTTTTTGCAACTCAGATATTTTCTGAGCAAACTCATCGGCTCTATCTGGATTTTTTTTAGCAAGCTCGTGATAAACCGTTATAGCTTCTTTGAAATCGCCTTGCGCAATATAAATTTTTGCAAGAGTTTCAGAAGCAATTTTAGAACCCTGAAATTCTGAGATTTCAATTCCAGATAATTCTTTATCCTCGGGATTATAGATAATTTTTGCATTAGTGAGTTTCAATGCAAGGTTTTCCAAGCCATCTTCAAAATTATCTTTTGGCTTCTCAGGTTTTTCAAGAAGCGAAGGTCTACGGGATTCTTTCAATAAATTCCGTTCGTTAATTATTTCTTTTACTCTATTTAAATAAATATCAAGTGTTGAATCTGAACGGATTAATTCGGAACCTTTTCTTACTTCTTCGATTGCTTCATTTTCTTTTCCCGAATAAGCAAGAGCAATTGCCAAAATAAAATGAGCTGTTGGATAATTTGGATTTTTCTCTAAGCCATTATTTAAAATTTTTAGAGCTTCAGTATAATTACCTTGTTTGATTAATGAATTGGCAATCCGAGTAAATAGAGGTGATGAATTATTAAATTCATATATGAGTTTGAATTTATCAATTTGGCGTTCTATTAACTGAGGTTCCACTTAACTTTGCTGTCTAGTTAAGAAAGCTTGCCTAAATGATAAAAGAGAAACACTTGCAAATCCAATGAAGAACATCAATTGAAAAGGGAGCGCTGCAATTTCCATAAAATAAATTGAAGCAATAACTCCAATCAAGCAGTAAATTGCTAAAATCAGTTCAATGTAAGTTGATGTCTGAATTTTGGTACTTTTAAAATAGATGTTTTTAGTCATCGTATCTTTCTTGTCAACAACTTTAAATTTAGGCGTTCGAACAAACTCACTTTTTCTGCTCATCAATCCTTCAATAACAGCACGTGTATTATTTAAAGCAAAACCCATACTTCCAGCCATAAAGAGAGGGAAGAGAGCGATCTTTTTTCGCCAATCCGGATAAACATCTTTTTGCGAAAACATATAGAATAGAAATGAGCTTATGAATGCGATAACAAAAATTGCCATGAAGTTGAAGAAGTTCCAATAAGGACCGGCATTCTTGATAAAGATTAAAGGAACATTTAGAATTCCGGCTAAGAGTATGAATGGAAAAACAATATTATTAGTTAAGTGGAAGGTTGAGTAGATTTTTAATCTCATTGGTATTTTTGAACGCCATACAAGAGGGAGAATTTTTTTTGCCGTCTCAATAGCTCCTTTAGTCCATCTGAATTGCTGGGCTTTAAGAGCATTCATTTCAGAAGGAAGTTCAGCCGGAGTTGTAAAATCTCTTAAGAAAACAAATTTCCATCCTTTTAACTGCGCACGATAACTAAGATCTAAATCTTCAGTTAAAGTATCGGCGTGCCAATTGCCGGCATCTTCAATACAATCTTTTCGCCAGACTCCTCCGGTTCCGTTGAAATTAATAAAGAGCCCGGCTTTGTTTCTAACTGTTTGTTCAATTACAAAATGTCCGTCGAGAGCCAATGCTTGAATTTTGGTAAGAAGAGAGTAATCTTCATTTAAATGTTCCCAACGTGTTTGAACCATCCCAACTTTGTCGCTTGTGAAGTATTTCAAAGTGTTGATTAAAAAATCACTCTTCGGAATAAAATCGGCATCGAAGATAGCTACAAATTTTCCTTTTGCAGTTTTAAGACCTTCTTTCAACGCACCAGCTTTAAACCCAGATCGATTTGTTCTTCTGATATGCTGGATATCAAAACCTTCTGCTTGTTTCTCCAAAACTTTCTTTGCAGTTACTTCAACAGTTTGATCGGTAGAATCATCAAGAACTTGGATCTCTAACTTGTCTTTTGGGTATTCGATTTCACATACAGCATCGATTAGTCTTTCCACAACATACATTTCATTATAAAGCGGAAGCTGGATTGTGACGATATCATCTGTATGTTCATCCTTTGGGCGAGGGTGAATTCTTCTGTATTTCTGATGGAAGTAGATCATTACAAATCCATGACTTCCGAAGAAGAGAAGAATAGTAAGTGAAATTATGTATGCGAAAAGTACTATTTCATCAAATGCCATTTTATTACCCTATTTGTCTATCAAATTTCTGAAAAATGAACAACATATTTTATAATCAAAAGTTCAAAAATGAATATCGATTTTCAAACTCGTTAAGTCAAGAAAAATCAATCACCAATTTGATACAACACCAAGCAAAATATCTTCAGTCAACTTCTCAATAGCAGAATCGATAGCTGCTCTTCTTACGGTTGAGATATCACCACCAACGGGGTAGTCACCATAATTTGAAAAGGTTCTATCAAATACTGTTATTTTTTTAATTAAGTCTTTATAAACAACTTTTACAGTTAAAGTAATTCTTCTTGAAGTTATATTCTCTCCACCCGAGACAACAGCCGGAGCGTCGCTTAATGATGCTACTGTTCCCTCTAATATAGAATCTGATTTTAATTTATCACTAACTTGAAGAGTGTTATCGTCAATAAATTTTTGAATTAAATCTTTGGTTAATTTTTCGCTCAAATCAAATTCACCTGAGCCGCTCCGATCCGAAAAAATTGGAATAGAAATTGTTTTAAGATGCGGAGGAACTGAAGCTCCTGAAAAAGAATAACTGCAAGATGTAATCAAAAATGGAGAATCCGCCCAAAAGAGGGCAGATAAATTGAGAATTGAGAATAAAAACAGAAGTGATGCTAATAAAGATTTTTTTCTCATGATTTTTATAGACCGTATTCTTTAATTTTTCTGTAAAGAGTGCGTTCGCTTATATTCAATAACTTTGCTGCTTTTCTTCTATTGTGCTTTGTTGTATTGAGAGCGTTTGAGATTGCACGTTTCTCTAATTCTTCAAGTGGAAGCGGCTCATCGTCAGAAATTGATGTATCATAAACTTTTATATCTTGTTCGTTTCTTAATGCAATCTGTTTTAAATCAATTAGATCTTTTTTAATATCTATTAATGCCCGGTAAATCATTTCTCTGTCTAAATCCTCCGCAGAACGATTGATATGGATTGGAAGATTTCGAAGAGAATCTTCCTTACTGGAAAATGAGAGAAGATGAGTAAAAGAATCTAAATCTAGTATTCCATTTCGATTTAATGCAATTGCCGATTCGATTACATTTTTAAGTTCACGGATATTTCCAGGCCAATTGTAATTAATTAATAATTCCATTGCTTCTGATGTAATCTTTGGAGTCGGCATTTTGTTTGTAGAGGAGTAGACAGAAACAAAATTATTTACCAATTCAATTATATCGCCTCTTCTTGCTCTCAATGGAGGAATATTGAGAGTAACAGCTTTCAATCTAAAAAAGAGATCGTTTCGAAATCTTTTTGAATCAACTTCTTTTTGAAGGTCTTTATTTGTTGCAGCGATTATTCGCACATCAACTTTTGTTACCGTTTCACCGCCGATTCTCATAAACTCTTTTGTTTCAAGAACACGAAGAAGTTTGACTTGAGTAGTTAATGCCATTTCGGCGATTTCATCCAAGAAAAGAGTTCCGCCGTCAGCAATTTCGAAGTATCCTTTTCTGTCATCAATAGCTCCGGTAAAAGAACCTTTCTTGTGTCCGAATAATTCGCTCTCAAGAAGTCCTTCTGGAATAGCACCGCAATTGACGCTAACTAAATCCCTCGACGATCTCTTACTGAAACCATGGATTGCCTGGGCAAAAATTTCTTTGCCTACACCACTCTCGCCAGTGATTAAAACTGAGATATCAGATTGGGCAACTTGCATAGAGATATC
>VGVY01000020.1 GCA_016873835.1 Ignavibacteria bacterium | reverse complement strand
ATTAGAAATGGAATAAAAATTCCCAATCCAGAATAGGATAAATATTCACCAATAACACTTCCGATTCCAGTAGCCTTCAATACTGAACCAAACGCTCCGCCCGCACCCGTGATAAGTAATATTACTCCAGCTGCTTTTATCGATTCTTCAATTACATCTTTTATTAATAAATTTTTAGAATTTGGATTAATGAAAAATGTTGCGGCCAACCCAAGTAATAATGCAATGGAAGGATCTCCAATAAAAAATAGAATTGCGCTTAATAAATTTTCTTCAACCGATCCTTTATACATCATCAAAACAGATTTTATAGCAATTAAAATAATTGGCAAAAAAACTGGTAGAAACGAAAGGAATGGTTTTGGTAATGAACTAAAATTATTTTCGGAAATATTTTCTTCTGTCGAATTATTAATCGATTCATAATTACTTCCAATAAATTTTATCCAGAAAAATGTTGCAGTAAGTGTAATCAAAGCAATAGCTAATCCTATCAACATAAGTTTACCGATTGAAGCGTCGATTATTCCGGCAGCCGCAGTAGCTCCTAGATGAGGTGGAATTAAACAATGAACCGAATATAAACTAACACCCAATAATGAACCCATTACAGTCATTGATCTTTTCGTTTTCGCTGCAAGAGATTTATTTAAAGAACTCAAAACAACAATTCCAGAATCACAAAAGATTGGGATGCCAAATACATAGCCAGTTATTGTCATTGCAATTTGAGCATTATGTTTGCCAACTTTTTGTAAAATATATTCTGCCATACTGTATGCTGCACCAGTTTTTTCAAGCATTATTCCTAATGCTGTTCCAAACACAATCACCAAACCAATTGATGCCAGCGTATTTCCTAAACCTTCTTTTAATGATTGAATAACTTTATCTGTTGGCAAGCCGGAAAATATTCCTACAAACAATCCTACAAGTATTAAAACAAAAAATGCATTCCCCTTTAATCTTGCCGTTAAAAAAATTATTGCTAAAACACTAATGATAAATAATGCAAGAAGAATTAGTTAATGACTAATAATATTAGCATTGTTAGTAGGTATTTGAGTTAATTATGAAAATCAAAAGGAAAATTAAAGCTGTCTACTTTTTTCAATCTCCAATTTCCTTAATATTTCCTTATTTTTGATGCACGTAATAGGAATTATTAATGAAATTTCATCTTGTTTCCGGCGCATGCGGTTTTGTTGGCCGAAATACTGTAAAACAACTTCTTAAAAGAACTTCTGATAATATTTTAATGATAGACGATCTATCAGTGGGAACTCATCCTTTAACTTGGATGAAAGATTTTTCTTCTAAAGCATTTAAAGACATAGAAATTTTAGGTGAAGAAGAAAGACTATTTTACTGGCAAATGGACTTCCGCAAATTTTTACAAAAACTTCAAGATGACCCCAATTGGCTGGAAAAAGAATATGGTTTGAAAGTTAATTATGGCGACGCATTTCATTTTGCTGCAATAGTTGGCGGACGCGCAAAAATTGAAGGAGACCCAATGGCGGTAGCTTTAGACCTTTCTATTGATGCAGAATTTTTTAACTGGATTTCTAAAGCAAGACCTGAAAGGATTCTATACCCAAGCTCGTCAGCAGCTTATCCAATTAACATGCAGACCGAAAGCGATGCCGTTGCATTAAAAGAATCTGATATAAATATTGATGGTTATACACTTGGGATGCCCGACTTAACTTACGGCTGGACAAAAATGACCGGAGAATTTTTAGCAAAGATAGCAGCGAAACATTACGGAATTTCAATTGCTTGTATTCGTCCGTTTTCTGGATATGGTGAAGATCAAGATTTAAGCTACCCGGTTCCGGCAATTGCACATCGTGCGGCAAAAAAAGAAAATCCTTTCGAAGTATGGGGAACCGGAAAACAAGGAAGAGATTTTGTCCACATAGATGATGTTATGGATTGTATGTTTAATGCTATGGATAAAATTCATGATGGGACGGCAATTAATATTGGATCTGGTAAACTAACCTCTTTCCTAGATTTAATAAAAGTCTTTACAAAATTTGCCGGGTACTCCCCAGAAATAAAACCGCTCACTGATAAACCGGTCGGGGTTCATTCGCGTTATTGCGATATGAGTTTTGTAAAGGAGTTATTGGGATGGGAGCCGAAGATTTCTTTGGAAGAAGGAATGAAACGAGTTTACGATGTAGCAGTTGAAAATCTAAAACGAGAAAAGTGAGCTGTGAAAAGTAAAACGCTAAAAGCTAAATTCTCAATTGCATTATGAGACGAATTATTATCTTCGGCCCTGGACCTCAGTTCAAAGGAGGAATTGCTAATTACACTTCGTCATTAGCAAACGCATTTGATAAACTTGGGTGCGAAGTACACATTGTTTCTTGGACTCAAATGTATCCTTCTATTTTGCCAAGAGACTTGGTTGATAAAAGCAGTAAAAAAAATCTACTTCAAGAAACAAAAATTCAAATACATTATGTAACTAATTACAACAACCCTATCTCTTGGATCAAAACTGTAAATCTTATAAAAGAAATTTCTCCTGATATTGTTGTTATACAATGGTCAATTGCAATTCAAGGATTGCCGATAGGATACATTACAAAAAAGCTGAGGAAAATATTTACCGCGGAAATCATTTTTGATCTGCATGTTGTAGCTCAAAAAGAAGTCAGCATTATTGATAAAGGTCTGCTTCGTTATGCATTATCCAAACCACACACATTTATTGTTCATTCCTTAAAAACTTTAGAAGAGCTGAAACAGATTTTCCCAAATAAAAAATTTTTACTTGTTGATGAAACGGGGCAAAGAAAAATAAGCGAACTAGCTCAATCTGTGGTAAAGCTGTACCACCCTATTTATGATATGTTTACTCCGGACATTAATTTTGATAAAGACCGTTTTAAGAAAGAACTGGGACTAAAAAAGAATGTGTTTCTTTTTTTTGGATTCATACGAAAATACAAGGGACTTCATAATGTAATTAATGCATTTGAAAAATTGAGTAAAGAGAGAAATGATGTTTCGCTTTTAATCGTTGGAGAATCTTTTTGGGATACCCTTGATCCTAAAAAAATATCAACAAAAATCAAAAAAACTCTCTTTGGATTAATCAAAAAATTGCTGGTCAAAAAGTCTGATGATGAAAGCGGATATTGCCCATTAGATCTTATTGAACAAAAAAACCTTAGTGATAAAGTTGTTGTAATTAATAGATATGTTCCTAACGAGGAAGTACATAAATACTTTCAAGTTGCCGACTGTAATGTGTTGTTTTACCTAGTTGCAACGCCATCAGGCGTGGAATCAATTTCGTATAATTTTCAACTTCCTTCTATTGCAACAAAAGTTGGGCATTTTCCTGAAACGATAAAAGATGGATATAATGGTTATCTTGCCGAGCCAGAAAATATTGACTCGATGTATAATGTGATGAGAAAATTTCTATATAATCCAATTCCTAGAGACCGTGTTGCAGAAACTGCAAAAAATATGAGTTGGGAAAATTATGCAAAAGTAATTTTACAACAATAGGGCGCTGATTTATCCCGGCAATCTGCGTACCATTAAAGGAGAATCAATGTCAAAGCAGCAAAAGAAATCGATCCCGACAAAAACTTCCGAAGTTGGTTTTTCATTTAGCAAAATAATTCCCGAAAAATATCAGACTGCGTTTTTCTTAATCTTGCTCTTACTCTTAATCTTACTCTTTTTCGCGCCAATTACTTTTGGTGATAAAACAACTTCTTCGGGTGACCTTATCCAAGTAAAAAGTCTGCGTGAATACGCAACAAAAGAACGCGATGGAGTTTCTTTATGGAATCCGCATATTTTCTGTGGTATGCCGGCGGTTGCAACTTCAATGTCTCTTCGTTGGTATGATCTAACCGCTGTAATTTACTCTTATACTTCACAGCTTTATTCTTCGTTTCTTTCGGATTACAATGCAATTTATACATTCAGCTTTTTTATTCTTGGTATTACTTCATTTTTATTTATGAGGATGTTTGGCGGCTCGCGAGGTGTAAGTTTTTTGGTAGCATTTGCAACAGTATTTTCTTCTGGAATAATAGTTTTATTTTATATCGGTCATATTACAAAGTTAATGAGTTTGGCAGTTTTTCCTTTTATACTGATGATGTTATTTAAATTCCAAAAAGAAATAAAACTTTTTGATATTCTATTATTTACCTTCGCAATGCACCTTTTAGTTTTGGGCGCACATGTTCAAATTGTATTTTACTTTGGACTTACTGCATTAATCTATTTCATATATTTTTTTACACATTCATTCATTACTAAAAACAGCTTTTTGCAAAAGCAACTATTTAAATCGGTTGGGATTTCCATCATTGCTGGATTAATCTCCTTATTAATGTCGTTCGATACTTATTCTCAGCTTTACGAATACAAACCTTATTCTACACGCAGTACAAA
Source organism: Ignavibacteria bacterium (assembly GCA_016873835.1). Classification (GTDB taxonomy): domain Bacteria; phylum Bacteroidota; class Ignavibacteria; order Ignavibacteriales; family Melioribacteraceae; genus DSXH01. Next base: position 26,261 of record VGVY01000020.1, on the reverse strand, counting down.
AAGTATAACAGAAACAAATTCTTCAGTTTCCTCAAATCAAAACACTTTATATGAATATAACACAAACTGGTCTTTCTCCCCCGGTGAAGTATTAACATTTTTTGTTCCATCATACTACGGATTCGGTAAATCAACATATAACGGACCGCTAACCCAGAACCAAGATGTTGAGGTCAATACATATTTTGGACAGATGCCTTTTGTTGATTCTGCAATGTACATGGGCATTATAATTTTTGTGCTCGGACTCTTTGCTCTATTTGTAAGGTGGAAAGAACCTATAATTAGATTTTTAGGAATAACATTTATTTTATTTTTATTGATTTCATTTGGAAAGAACTTCTCCCCTATTTTTAATCTTTTTTACAATTACTTTCCATTGTTTGATAATTTCCGTGTTCCCTCTATGATTCTTCATGTTCTGCAAATTATTTTTCCTATCCTTGCCGGATTGGGAATTATGAAAATTATTTCTCTACGTGAAGAAAAAAATGAGCGCCTTATAAAGCTTATTAAAAATTTCTCTTTTATACTATCAACTTTATTTGCCCTTTCTTTGCTTTTTGGTGGAAGTATTTCAAGCTGGTTTGCTGGTAGAGTTACTACTTATGCTGCATCGCTTGGTCAAAATCAAGAAGCTCAAATGTTTTCCGCACTCGCTGAATATATGGCAGATATGTTTAGAGGTGATTTACAAATTGCTCTGGTTTTAACAGCATTAACTTTTGGGATAAGCTATTTCTATATTATAGCCAAACTGAATAAAGATCTTTTTATTACAGCAGTTATAGTATTTATAATGATAGACTTATTTAGAATTAGTTCTCGCGGTGCCGGATACAGAAGTTCTTCTGATGACGACAATTTATTTAGAGAGCCTCAATATATATCAATTATTAAAAATCAAAACGAAAAAGACCCATACAGAATATTGAACTTGAAACAAGACGGCTCAATGGGAACTCTGCAGAACAACTCTAACTTCAATGTTTATTTTCTGCAAGAAGATTTCTTCGGTTATTCAGCAGTAAAGCCAAGAAGCTATCAGGACATTATGGATGTAGTTGGGCCAGTAAACAATACACTATGGAATATGCTTGGCGTAAAATATATTGTTACTGAAAAACCTCTATACACACAAGGATTTACAACGCTCCATCAAAGTGATAATCTTTACGTTCATAGAAATGATAATGCATTGCCAAGAATTTATTTTGTTGATTCTGTTAGGCAAAAACTTCCAATGGAAATTTTATATGCAATAAAAGAAGAACTATTCAAACCAAAAGAAGTTGCATATATTGAAAAAGCTGACCTCAAGATTGATAAACCGGACTCATCCGTTTATGCTAAAATAATTGGTTATTCCGACGAAAAGATTTCTCTTGATGTTAATGCGAGCGGAAATAATTTTTTATTCTTTGGCACAACCTATATGCCAAATGGTTGGAAAGCATTCATAGATGGAAACCAAACAAATATTTATAGATCAAATTATGGATTTCAAGGTATAGTAATTTCCCAAGGAAAACATAATGTTGAATTTGTTTATGAGCCAAGCAATTTTGTTTTAGGAAAATATTTATCACTTATTTTAAATATTGTAATAATAGGCGGAGTTGTTATAGTATTTATAGCGCGGCAAAAAAAACAGAGTCATAAAAAAGATGCTTGAAAGGCTTCAAGGTACATTTAGACATACATTGATTTACAGTTTTAGCAACATTGCAGCTAAAGCTGTTGGTGTACTTCTCCTTCCTTTGTATATATCAAAACTATCGATTACTGATTTCGGCAACTGGGACATAATTGATTCTACAATTCAAATTCTAGCCGAATTATTTATTCTTGGTCAAGCAAGTGCAATTATTCTTTTGAACAATTCAAGCGAGTTTAAAAATAAAAAAGAGAATGTTCTTTTTACTTTAACTGTCTTTGTAATTATTGTATGTTCTTTATTGGTATTATTTGCAGAAGGAATAACCGCTCTCTTCGAAGATTTTTTCAAGTACTCTCAAATAACTGCCGACTATGTCCGACTCATCGCTTATATTGTTCTATTGCGCGTGATCAATAACCTTTTTCTATCTAAAGTACGGGCTGACGAACAATCAGCTTATTACACAGTAGTAAGCACTTTCCGTGTTATAATAATTACTCTTCTTACAATTTATGTAGTTGCTTTCCGTAATATGGGTATTGAAGGAATATTATTTTCTGCTGCTTTTGGAGAATTTCTAGTTATAATATTACTCCTTACAAAAATGATACCGCTAATGAATACCCGATTTGATAAAGAAATTCTTCGAAGTGCTTTAAAATTTGGGTTGCCTCTTGTTTTTTCGTCACTTGGGTTTATGTTATTAAATCTTAGTGACAGATTTTTAATAAAATTTATTTTAGGGTCCGAAGCTTTGGCTCCTTATGGTTTAGCTTACCGAGTTGCCGGTGTGTTGAATATGTTTCTCATTCTTCCATTTAATCTGAGCTTGCTGCCAGTTGCTTATAAAATATACGGTCAAAAAGATGATGCTCGCTATTATAGTAAAATTATGACCTATTCAACCTTCATTTTTGTATGGGGTTTTATTTTTCTTTCACTTTTTAGTAAAGAGATCATTTTAATTTTTGCTGATAAAATTGAATACTTTTTCTCATTTATCTTTGTTCCGATAATTCTTATTTCATACGTTTTCAGCGGAATGCGATTAACTGCTTCACTTGGAATGATGCTTACTAAAAACACCAAGCCGATCGCTTTGATAACAATTAGTTCTGCGTTTTTAAATATTATTTTAAATCTTTTACTTCTTCCAATATTTGGAGTAATTGCAGCGGCTATAAACACTTTGGTTGCCTTCTTGTTTTTTTATGTTCTTTCAAATAAATATTCGGATAAATATTTTAAAATACCCTTTGAGAATGCAAAGCTTTTAAAAATGATTTTGCTCGGCTGTTTTCTTTCTTCAATAATTTATTTTTTACCCGAGCTCAATATCTATTTGCTAACAACTATAAAAGTAATTGTTGTAATTCTTTTTCCATTTATTCTTTTTATGTTGAAGTTTTATGAAAAGGCCGAATTGGAAATTTTAACGAGTCCATCCAAAATTATTTCGGTTATTAAAAATTCCTTGTTAAGTACTAATAATACAACTAGTAATACAGATTCAATTATTGAATGAAAAGAGTTTTAATTATTACATATTATTGGCCGCCGGCCGGTGGAATTGCGGTTCATCGTTGTCTAAAATTTTCTAAATACCTCCGTGAATTTGGATGGGAGCCTATCATTTGTACTGCTGATAATCCAGAATATCCGGTTTTAGATTCTGAGAATTCTAAAGACGTATTAAAAGGAACAACGGTGCTCAAAATGAAATTTTGGGAGCCGTTTAATCTTTTTAAATTCATATCTGGCAAGAAAAAAGAAGAGCGGATTCATAATGTTTTTCTTGAAGAAGAAAAACCAACATTTGCACACAAACTTGGTATTTGGATTCGCGGAAATATTTTTATCCCAGATGCTCGCAAATTTTGGATTCGACCTTCTGTTAAATTCCTAACTAAATATTTAAAAGAAATTTCCGTTGACGCCATTTTTACAAACGGTCCTCCGCAATCGACTCATATAATTGCATATAGATTGAAAAATAAATTAGGGATTCCTTGGCATGCAGATTTTCAAGATCCATGGACTCAGGTTGATTATTTCCCTCAGCTTATGTTGAATCCAATATCTCACAAAGTTCACAAAGCAATGGAGAACCGTGTCTTTGATAATGCAGATAAAATTACAATATGCAGCGATACGTGGAAAACCGATTTGGAATCCATTGGTGCAAAAGATGTCGGTGTAATTGTGTGGGGTTATGATGAAACTGATTTCGAAAATATTAATGTTGAACTATCTCCTAAATTTACAATCAGCCACTACGGAAGCCTTGGCCCAGACCGTAATGCAAAAACATTATGGAATGCGCTTTCCATAATTTCAAAAGAGAACGAAAAATTTTCAGAAGATCTTGAAATTGAGTTAGCCGGATTTATTAGTCACACAATTATTAATGAATTAAAATCACTTGGATTAAAGAATAATTTAACGTTGTTCAAGCATCTTTCAAGAAAAGAAACTCTCGAAAGAATGTGCCGCTCACAAGTGCTGCTCTTAATTTTAAATAATATGCCCAATGTTATGGGAAGACTTCCCGGAAAATTATTTGAATATCTTGCTTCGAGAAGACCCATTATAACTATAGGGCCGCCCGACAGCGATGCTTCAAAAATCATTAAAGAAACAAATGCTGGAACATCATGTAATTTTGAAGACCTTGATACAACAATTAACACTATTAAAAATCTATATGAAAAATTTAAGTCTGGTCAATTAAATTCTAACTCAACCGATATCTCTCAATATTCAAATAAAATATTAACTAAAAAACTTGCTGGCTATTTAGATCAAATAATCAAGCCGGATTAATTTGTTCGAAAAGACACAATGAAATTTATGAATAGAAAATTCAAAGTGTTATGTTTTACTGATGATGCTGCTGGAAGAGATGTTGAAATGGTTCTTCCAATAAAAATCTTTGCAGAAAAATTCCTTAGCTGTGAATTTTCTCATGCGCTTAACATTGATATACACCAAATTTATAAAGTAAAGCCCGATTTAATTTTACAAGCGAATACAGTTGGCTCTAATCTCTACTTCGAAATTTCGAAAATTGCTCATGAACAAAATATCCCAATATTTGCATTAATCTCAGAAGGAAATTTCAGAACCGACGGCAGTTTTGATTTCTGGGGTTTCAATCGGGATAAAAAGTTTTACCAAGAATACGTTTGCTGCTGGAGCGAAAGAACAGCAGAGTTTTTAAAAAAAGAAGTTCCAGAAGCTAAAGAGAAAATTGTTGTAACCGGCGGTGTAGGCTTTGATCGATATTCAATTTATAAGTTTATGCAGAAGGAATATTTCTTATCCAAATACAATAAGAATGAATATAAAAAAATTGTTGGATATGCCGGTTGGGCATTTGGCAAGCTTGATCATAAGCGCGGAAAGGAAGAGCTGCTTATTTGGGCAAAAGGTGATGAAGCAAAATTGCTTTGGATTGAAGAACAAAGAAAAAAGGTTAGAGATATTTTAAAAGAAGCTATCGAAAACAATCCCGATATTTTATTTATCCTAAAGCAGCATCCTCAAGAAAATGCGCCTGAAAGACCGGACCCGGTTAAAAACGAAATGAGTGAGCTTACACATTTCAAAAACGTGATTTATTTATGCAATGAAGAATCTATTCATGACATAATAAGTGTTTCAGATTTGTGGGCTTCTTTCGAATCGACAACTGCACTTGAAGCATGGTTGATGAATAAACAAACAATATTTATTAATCCCGAACCAGATTTCAACCGCGACGAATTATATAAAGGGACGGTTCTTGTACACTCCTCTTCGGAATTACAAAACAAGATAAATCAGTTTTACTCGAATGGAAGAATTAACGAGTTCTTCCAAGCTGAAAAAGAATCGATTCGCAAAAGATTAATAAAAGATATTATTGGGTATGGTGATGGGCTAAACCACGTTCGTGCTTGTTACTTCTTAAACCAATCTTTAGAAAAATCTAAAACTCAAAATCTAGTTTATAAATTTCATTTTTGGCATTGGCTGGTTTACGTTTTAATCCGTATTGCTGCCCCTTTCTATTATAGGAAAATTTTTTCAAAGATATTTAAACTAAAAAAACATCTTTGGGTTTTTGAAAACTATAAAATGGAAAAGCTTAATCAGCTTTTTACTCATTATTCAAGCTTTCTTACTCAGTTTTATAACGCACTTAATATCGATCGAGAAGGCCTCTTTAACTGTATTAATAAATAATAGTATTTACTACAATCCTATTTTTTCTTCACTTCATTTGTTTTAACTTTGCCGAAATCAAATTCAACTTGGAGGTTTAATTGAGTTCACAATCTCTTGCTTCACGAATATTTAACAAATCACTTGATTACATTGAAATTGTAGGAAATAAGCTGCCCCACCCCGCAACTCTATTCGGTTTACTTGCTTTAATAGTTGTGTTCATTTCATGGCTTGGTGATTTGCTTGCTTGGCAAGCTGTTCATCCGGCAGATGGTTCAAAAATTACTGTTAATAGTCTTGTTAATGGAGACGGATTGCGCTGGATGTATACAAATATCACTCATAACTTTGTAAACTTCCCTCCTCTTGGTTATGTGCTTGCTGTAATGATTGGAATAGGTGTTGCTGAAGGCTCCGGTCTTTTTACTACAATGATACGCGCACTAGTTTTAAACGCACCTAAGAAATTAATCACCGGAACAATAGTCTTTGCTGGTATAATTTCTCACCTTGCATCCGAAGCTGGTTATGTGATCTTAATTCCACTTGGAGCTGTAATTTTTTATGCGCTTGGAAGACATCCAATGGCCGGACTTGCGGCTGCGTTTTGCGGAGTTAGCGGAGGTTTCGGTGCAAACTTTCTGATTGGCTCTGTTGATCCAATTCTCGCTGGGCTCTCTCAAACGGCTGCACAAATAATTGATAAAAATATGTATATCAATGCTGCCGTGAATTTTTATTTCATGTTTGTTTCTGCATTCTTAATTGTAATTCTTGGTACCTGGGTAACAGAAAAAATTGTTGAGCCTCGTTTGAAAACATACGATGGTTCGGCAGAAAAAATTCCGGTTGAGCAGATGTCAGATATTGAAAAGAAAGGATTGCGATGGGCGGGTATAAGTCTATTAATAATAATAATTCTTCTTGCTCTAACAGTAATTCCAGAGAATGGATTATTTAGAAATCCTAAAACTGGCGAAGTACTTCATTCTCCGTTTTTTGATGGAATAATAACTGGCATACTTGTTTTTTTCCTTGTGCCTGGACTTGTGTACGGCATCGTTGTTAAGACTATCAAAAATGATAAGGACATGATGAAACATATCATCAAGTCGATGACAACAATGGCAACGTATATTGTTCTTGTCTTCTTTGCAGCACAGTTCGTTTATTTTTTCAGATACAGTAACTTAGGATTAATCTTTGCAATACAAGGGGCAGATTTTTTAAAGAATGTTGGACTCACTGGAATTCCTTTAATTGTTGCATTTGTTCTTCTATCAGCATTCATAAATATGTTTATGGGAAGTGCTTCTGCTAAATGGGCAATAATGGCGCCGGTATTTATTCCAATGTTTATGCTTCTTGGCTATCATCCGGCATTAACACAAGCAGCGTTTAGAATTGGTGATTCGGTTACAAATTTAATTACGCCAATGATGAGCTATTTTGCTTTGATTGTTGCATTTGCTCAAAAATATGATGAGAAATATGGAATTGGAACCATTATCTCAACAATGATTCCATACACTGTAATCTTTACAATTTTCTGGACTTTGCTTCTTGTTATATGGATGTTAATTGGTCTGCCGGTTGGCCCAGATGGCCCTCTATATTTAAACTAATTTTTTGGGAGACGCTCTTTCTGGGCGTCTCTTAACTTTTCATTCAACTTCTTATAAATTCATTCCAAACGGAAAATAATTTTCATAAATTCGTTACAGTTAATAATGAGGAATTATGAACGGAAAAACAATTCTAATTACTGGCGGAACTGGTTCTTTCGGGAAGAAATTTGTTGAAACAGTATTAAAAAAATTCAATCCCAAAAAAATTATTATTTACAGCCGTGATGAATTAAAACAATTTGAGATGCAGCAATGCTCGCTTTATAAAAAAGAGGGTGTGTTGATGAGGTATTTTATTGGCGATGTTCGGGACGAAAATAGACTTGCCAGAGCTATGGAGGGTGTTGATTTTGTAGTTCATGCTGCTGCACTAAAACAAGTTCCGGCAGCAGAATATAATCCATTTGAAGCAGTGAAAACAAATATTATCGGCGGACAAAATGTTATTAATGCAAGTTTTGAATCCGGAGTTAAAAAAATAATTGCACTTAGTACTGATAAAGCTGCTGCTCCAATTAATTTATACGGCGCTACAAAATTAACTTCCGACAAACTTTTTATTGCTGCTAATAATTACCGCGGAACACACGATATTAAATTTTCAGTAGTGCGGTATGGAAATGTTATGGGAAGCCGCGGCTCAGTAATCCCCTTCTTTTTAGAAAAGAAAAAAGAAGGAGTTTTACCTATAACAGATGAACGGATGACTCGCTTTAATATTACACTGCAAGAAGGTGTGAATTTTGTGTGGTCATGTTTTGATAAAATGTGGGGCGGCGAGCTGTACGTGCCTAAAATTCCATCATATAAAATTACTGACCTCGCTAAGGCTATTGCTCCTAATGCAAAACTTGAAATTGTTGGAATTCGACCTGGAGAAAAAATTCACGAGGAGATGATTACTGAAGCTGATGCATTAAACACAATCGAATTTGGAAATTATTTTGTAATTCTTCCTTCGGTTCAGCTAGGTGATAATCCAGCTTTAAAACTTTGGGACTCTGAGAAATTTAAAACTACAAGCAATTCTAAGACTGGCAAGTTCTGTGATTACGGATTCAAATATAACAGTGGTACTAATCCTTGGTTTTTGTCTGTTGATGAATTGAAAAGCTTGATTAAAGATAATGTGATTGGTGATCGGTGATCAGATGAAGAAAGCCCCAATAAAATCTTTTCAAAATCTTCAGGTTTGGCAAATAGCGCATAAATTAGTATTAATGATTTATATAGTGGTTGATAAATTTCCCAAAAAGGAAGAATTTAGATTAACATCACAGATAATACGCGCTGTTATTTCAATACCTTCAAATATAGCCGAGGGAATGGGGCGTTACACTAGAAAAGAATTCATTAAGTATCTTATTGTTTCAAGAGGTTCATTAGAAGAAGTAAAATACCAAATAATTCTAGCGAAAGATTTAAATTATATAGACCAGATTACATTTGAAAAACTCATTTCTGAAATTCAACTGCTTGGCAAAAAAATTAATTCATTAATCTCCTCCTTAAAATCAAAAAGTGATGAAAAAAATAGATCAAAATAAACCGATTACCGATCACCGACCACCGACTACATTTTATTACGGCAAACAAACAATAGATGCTTCAGACACTAAACGTGTAACAAAAGTATTGACCTCGCAGTTAATTACGCAAGGACCACAAGCTCAGAAATTTGAAGAAGCCCTGAGCAAACATTTTGGAGCAAAGTATGCCTCCGTTGCTGCTAATGGCACTGCCTCGCTTCATTTAATAGCATTGGGATTGGGTTGGAAAAAAGATGATATAATTATCACTACACCAATTACATTTTTAGCAAGTGCCAATTGTGCAATTTATGTCGGTGCAAAAGTTGAATTTGCTGATATCGATCCGAAGACTTATACAATTGACCCTGGCAAGCTCGAATCGAAATTGAAATATTATGAATCACAAAATCAGAAAGTAAAAGCTGTTGTCGCTGTCGATTTTGCCGGACATCCATGCGATTGGGATTCACTTCTACAATTAAAAAAGAAATACGGATTTCAATTGGTCAACGATTTCTGTCATGCTCTCAATGCTGAATATAAAAATGATATTCAATATGCAATTAAATATGCAGATGCTGTTAATTTCAGTTTTCATCCGGTCAAACAAATCACAACCGGAGAGGGTGGTGCTGTTTTAACAAACAATTCTGAACTTGATAAACGCATTAAAATTTTACGCACTCATGGAATGACGAAAGATGAATCGATGCTCGAAAAGAATGATGGGCCCTGGTATTACGAAATGCACGAGCCGGGTTTCAATTACAGAATTACTGATTTTCAATGCGCACTTGGTATTAATCAACTAAAAAAATTAAACAAGTTCGTTTCGAAAAGAAGAAGCATTGCCGAATATTACGATAAGTTTTTCGCTGATAAATCAGGGTTTATTATTCCACATGTTTCTAAAAAAGTAAAACATGCATATCATCTTTATCCTCTCCAAATAAAATTCGATGAGTTGAAGATCAACAAAAAAGAATTTTACTTTTACCTCAAAGAAAAAGGAGTGGTATTTCAAGTTCATTATATTCCGGTGCATCTGCAGCCATATTACAAAAAAACTTTTGGTTTTAAGTCGGGTGATTTCCCAATCGCAGAAAAATTTTACGAAAGAGAAATATCGATTCCGATCTATCCATCATTAACAAAGAAAGATTTAAAGTTCATTACATCTGCAATTGAAAAAACATTAGAAAAGATGAAATGAAAGTTTCAATCATAACTGAAGCATTAAATGAAACTGGGTGTGGGCATTTAACTCGCTGCCAATCTCTTTCTCAAGCATTCCAAGAAAAAAATATTTATCCTACTCTCTATATAAATGGAGATCGCTCTTGTTTATCAGTGCTGAATGAAAAGGAAAACTTTAAGATAATCGATTGGCTTAATCGCCCAGCACAACTTCTGAGCGAAATCAGTAACAGCGATTTATTAATTATTGATTCTTATCTCGCCGGAAAAGAATATTATGAAAAATTTTCTGAGCAGTGTTCGTTGTCAGTTTTTATTGATGATAACTTTAGAATTGAATATCCGGAAGGGATTATTTTAAACAGCACAGTTGGGGCTGAATTAATTTCATCTTATCGAAAAACAGATTTGCTTCTTGGTACAAAATATACTCCATTAAGAAAAGAATTCTGGAACGTGCCGTCGAGAAAAATAAATCAAAATATTTCATCGCTTTTAATCACCTTTGGCGGCCAAGATAATAAAAATTTAACGCCTTCGGTATTAGCTTCAGTTCAAGAAAGTTTTCCTCAAATTAATATCTCTGTTGTGATTGGGCAAGGTTTTTCAAATTCGGCTAACATTGATAAACTAAAAAATAGTAGAACAACCCTGATATATTCCCCCAATGCAAGCGAAATGTATAATTTAATGATCGAAAGCGACATTGCAATCTCTGCTGCCGGTCAAACTCTTTATGAATTAGCGGCTGCTGGAACACCATCAATTATTATTGCTGTTGCCGAAAATCAGAAACAAAGTATGGTAGAATGGAAAAAGAAAGGATTTTTACTCGATACCATTTATTTCGGCGATGTTAATCATATAAAAAAAATTCATGATCAATTGTACAAATTGCAATCAATCACATTACGAAAGAAGTTATCCCGAATCGGCAGAATAAATGTTGATGGAAACGGCTCGCAACGTGTCATCAAGAAGCTAATTAATTTTTACTGCGATAAGTACAAATTTTATTTTAGAAGTGCTGTTGAATCAGATTCGAAAAAAATTTTTGATTTATCAAATGATCCTATTGTCCGCGCTCAGTCAATTAATCAATCTTCTATTCCTCCTTTAGAGCATCAAGAATGGTTTATAGAAAAAATTAATGACGATAATTGTCTGTTTCTTTTAGCTCTCGACAAGCAAGAGAAATTGATTGGACAAGTTAGATTTCAAATTGAATATGAATCAGCAATTGTAAGCGTTAGCATTAGCAATGAATTCAGGGGCAAAGGATTTTCAAAAGACATTTTAATTAAAGCATGTAATAAATTGTTTGCAAATCATCGTTCAGTAAAAAAAATTATTGCTTATATTTTACCAGATAATTCTCCTTCTATTAAAGGATTTAAATCTGCTGGTTTTATTTTATCCGGTGAAATAGAAATTAGCGGCAAAGCTTTTTTGAAATACTTATTAACAAAAACATGAAGATTGGTAATTTCGAAGTAGGAAAAGAGAACCAAGTTTTTATCATCGCAGAATTGTCTGCAAATCATAATCAAGATTATGAGATTGCGGTTCAATCGATAAGAGCTATTAAAGAGTGCGGCGCCGATGCAGTAAAATTGCAAACCTATACTGCCGATACACTTACAATCAATTCCGATAAAGAATTTTTCAAAATAGATGGCACAATTTGGCATGGCAAAACCTTATATGATCTTTATCAGGAAGCCTACACTCCATGGGAATGGCAGCCGAAGTTAAAACAGTATGCTGAAGAACTTGGATTAATTTGTTTTTCATCTCCATTTGATAAGTCTGCAGTTGATTTTCTTGATTCCCTAAATGTTCCGGCATTCAAAATTGCTTCTTTTGAAATTGTTGATATTCCTTTAATTGAATATACGGCCTCAAAAGGAAAACCAATGATAATTTCTACTGGTATTGCGAATGAAGAAGAAATACATGAAGCAGTTAATGCGTGCCGTAAAATGAATAATAATCAAATTGCATTATTGAAATGCACATCGGAATATCCAGCACCATTTGAAGAATCAAATTTAAATTCGATTAAATACTTAGCAGAAAAATTCAACGTTATTGCTGGTCTTTCTGATCACACACTCGGCACAGCTGTTTCAATTGCTGCAGCTGCAATAGGCGCAAAAATTATTGAAAAACATTTTATCTTAGATAAAAAATTAGGAGGACCAGATTCCTCATTTTCTCTTGAGTCTGATGAATTTAAAAAAATGGTTGACGAAATTAGAATCGTTGAAAAAGCTTTAGGTTCTGGTCTTATAAATAATAACATCAAAAACAAAAGCAGTAGAAAATTTGCAAGATCTCTTTTTGCTGTAAAAGATATTCAAGCTGGTGAATTACTTTCTTCGGACAACATTCGTTCAATTAGACCAGCAAACGGTTTGGCCCCGAAATACTTAAACCAAGTTCTTGGTAAAAAAGCCAAAATAAATATCGAACGCGGCACTCCTTTAAGTTGGGATTTGTTTGAATAGTATGCCTACTTCATCGAATAATATCGCGATTGTTCAAGCAAGATATGGCTCAACTCGTTTGCCTGGTAAAATATTTAAAGAGATAGTAAATAAGCCGATGTTATGGCACGTTATTAATAGACTCTCCGATTCCAAACTAATAGATAAAATAGTAATTGCAACTACTACAAATGAAGAAGATGATCTAACGGAAAATTTTTGTATCGAAAATGATATTGAATATTACCGCGGCAGTTCTGAAAATGTTTTAGAAAGATATTTTGAATCAGCGAAAAAATTTAATGCGGATATAATCATCAGAATTACTTCGGATTGTCCCCTGATTGACCCCGACATAATCGATGAAATGTTAAACATTTTTAGTAATGAGGGAAAGGTTGATTATTTAAGCAACGTTCAAGAAAGAACATTTCCACGCGGACTTGATACAGAAATATTTTCTTTTCAAGCATTGGAAAAAGCATTTTTGAATTCTTCTAAAAAATTTGAGCAAGAACATGTTACGCCTTTTATTTATTCTCACCCAGAGCTTTTTACAATAAAAAATCATAAATGCATGCAAGACTATTCATTCCACAGATGGACTGTTGATACTGAAGAAGATTTTCAGTTGATTGCAAAAATTTATAATCATCTCTATAATCCCGAAAAGAATTTTTTGCTTGATGATATATTGAAACTATTTGACAAATATCCAGAACTCATTAAAATAAATGAGGGTATAAAACAAAAATCCTTGAGTGAATAAATGAGGTTTTCAAGACGCAAGTTTATAAAATCTAGTTCCATTATAGGAAGCAGTTTATTATTTAGCAGATCAATTTCGTCAGATCTTTTTGCTTCAACTTCAGAAAATAAACCAATTGTTGTTTCCACATGGAAACCAAATTTAAAATCTAATGCACGAGCAATGGAAGTCCTTCTCGAAGGGAATTCTTCCCTTGATGCAATAGAAGAAGGAATAAAAGTTACCGAATCCGATCCAAATGATAACTCAGTTGGATTGGGCGGAATACCGGATGAATTGGGGATTGTAACACTTGATGCTTCTATTATGGATTGGAATGGAAATGCTGGCTCGGTTGCATTCTTACAAAACATTTTACATCCAATTTCTGTTGCTCGGTTAGTTATGGAAAAAACTAATCATGTTATGCTTGTTGGCGAAGGTGCAAAGAAATTTGCTATTGAAAATGGATTTAAAGAAGAAAATCTGCTTACTGAAAAATCGAATGAAGCCTGGCTTAAATGGAAGTCAAAAAAGCAAAAGACTGAAAACCACGACACTATTGGCATGTTGGCTATTGATAAAATGAACAACATGAGCGGCGGAGTTTCAACAAGCGGAATGAGTTTTAAACTTCATGGAAGAGTTGGTGATTCTCCCATAATTGGTGCTGCAATGTTTGTTGATAATAAAATTGGCGGCGCTGTCTCCACTGGAAATGGCGAATACGTAATGCGAACTTTGGGAAGTTTTTTAATTGTTGAAAAAATGCGTGAGGGATTTTCACCACAGAACGCTTGTGAATATGCAATAGAAAGATTATTCAAATCGAGAAATGATTTTGATGGAGTAAATGTTAGTTACTTGGCACTAAACAAATCGGGAGAGGTTGGCGCATATTCATTAAAGAAAGGATTTACTTATTGCGTTACAACTACCGAAGAAAATAAATCTTATGAGAGTGATTGCTTAATGAAATGAGTTTTAAATACTAGCTTGAAGTTTTTCTGCTCTATCAGCAAGTTTTAATTTTTCAATTAGTTCATCCAGATCTCCCTCAATTACTTCCGCAAGATTATAAAGAGTGAGACTAATTCTATGATCTGTTACTCTATTTTGAGGAAAGTTGTATGTTCTAATTTTATCGCTTCTATCGCCTCGTTTTACCATCGATTTTCTCTGCGCTGCGATTTCGCTATTCTGCTCAGATAATTTCATATCATATAAACGGGCTTTTAAAACTTTCATTGCTTTTTGACGATTCTTTAATTGTGAGCGTTCATCCTGACATTGAACAACTAATCCAGTAGGTAAATGTGTAATTCTAATTGCCGTTTCAACTTTATTTACATTTTGACCGCCGGCACCACCGCTTCTATAAACATCAATTCTCAAATCGTTTTGATTAATTTCCACTTCAACATCTTCAACTTCCGGAAGAACAACCACTGATGCTGCCGAAGTATGAACTCTACCGCTTCCTTCAGTTGCCGGCACTCGCTGAACGCGATGCACGCCGCTTTCAAATTTCAGATCGCCAAAAACACTTGAACCGCTTAAACTAAAAACAGCTTCTTTTATTCCTCCAATTCCGGTATCGCTTAAATCAATTATTTCTTTTTTCCAACCGCGCACTTCTGCATAACGTGAATACATTCTATAAAGGTCAGCGGCAAATAACCCGGCTTCTTCTCCGCCGGTTCCGGCTCTTATTTCCATTATCACGTTTTTATCGTCATCGGGATCTTTGGGAATTAAAAGGAACTTTATTTTTTCTTCTAATTCAATTTGCTTCGTTTTTAATTCTTCAAGTTCAGATTCAGCAATTTCCAATAATTCTTTTTCGTTTGATGTCTCAATTATTTCTTTATTCCCATCAATGTTTTTAAGCAGATTATCATATTCCCCAAAAACTTGTACCAGTTCCTGAAGCTGTGTTCTTTCTTTATTCAATGAGATATACTTAGCTTGATCTGAAATAATATTTGGATTTGAGAGCTGCTCGGTAATTTTATCGAATTTTTCTTTAATCGTTTTTAGCTTTGTATAGAGTTCCATTTTTCCTTATAAGCCAATCTTTATGTCTGTTATAAAAAGCGCGCCAAATATACGAAAGTTTGCTCTAAGTTGAATTATCAGCTATTGATTTCAATATTTCTAAATACAATTGTTGAGTTTCCAAAGATGGAATATCTTCATCCCGAATGATTTTTTTATCAATATTAATTAATTCAAAAAATCTGTCTAAAGCATTAAACATATTAATTTGAGGAAATGCATTATCTCTTAAGTAGTGAATCAATTTCAATGTTTTAAATCCATCGAACCAGATCGATTTTTGTTTTGTTATTTGCTCTTTAGATTTAGCCGATCTAACAATTTTTTCCCACTGTTTATTAAATGAATTCAATTCTAAAAAATCCTTCAACGCCGGATTAATACTCTCCGCATCATTTATTAGTTTATTTATGGTAGTGCTTTCATGATAAAAAATATCATTCCATCTCTTCAGTACGATAAATGATTCGGGGTTGTACAATACATATTCATTTTGTTCCTTTTCTAAAAACCTTTTTACTCTTTGACCGGTGCCAAACGGGACCCTCCACGAATCGCGACTTGAAGGATAAACAGTAGTATTATTAATTGAATGAATCGTAGTGATTTTAGCAAGTTTTTCTAAAAAATAAAAATCTTCTCCGGCTTTTCTTTTATTCATACCTCCAACTTTTATATAACTTTCATAATCACATACTATAGTTGAGCCAATAGTCGGGAATGCAAATGGTGATTTGGAATATTTCAGTCCACATAAATAATACCGTAGAAATATTTCATAACAAATGATTGCGAGTTTTTCTTTTTCATTTTCCGGAAGAAGGTGCTCATAATTTATGTAAGCTGCAGAATAATTATTCATATTGAATTCTTCTACAATTGTTGAAAGATAATTCTTTTCTACAACGCAGTCTGCATCAAGGCAGATTAATAATTTTTTATTTGAAGATGAATAATTAAACATTGTTAACGCTAAATCCATTCCTAACTTTCTTGCGAATCCAACTCCACCTTTTTTTTCGGGCATTTCATTTCCAACTGAATACGCGTCAACATATCTAATTGTAAGATTATTATTCTTAGAAATGCTAAAATCTTTTTCGGCAAATTGTCTAATCAGCTCGATCGATTTTTTATTATTGATCCTTACTTCTTCGGATGCTGAAGAAGTGTTATTAACTACAATTAGAACAAGAGTTGTTGTAAAATGTTTGATGTCATTATCAAAAAGGGGGCTTAATAAATTTTTTAGATTTTCAAATTCGGCAATGGCCGGAATAACAATAATGTTATCAAATAATTTTGTGCCACCTGGTTCAATTTTCCACTTTGTTAAACCGTATTTGTCAAGATACTTTTGGACATTTTGGGGGAGATACTTCATACATTCTGCTCAAAATATTTTTCTGAAATAATTCGATAAGCTTTTTCAAAGGTTGGGTCTTCAATCCAAATAATATTTATTCCTTCTCTTTCCATTTTCCTAAACCAAGTCATCTGTCTTTTGGCAAAAGCATGAATAGCGCTATTAAGCTTTTGAAACATGTCGTTGTAGTTTAGTTTGCCGTTTAAAAATCGAGCAATAAATTTATATTCAAGTCCGAAGAATTCCATTTTTTCAATTGTAATTCCGCCCTTCAATAACTTTTCAACTTCTTCGATCATTCCGTTTTCAAGTCGGTGTTTTAGTCGGAGTGTAATTCTCTCTTTTAAAATTTCTCTTTCCGCAAAAACCCCGATGTTTAGCGAATTTATTTCTGTTTTATGAAGCGCGAAAGGTTTAGCATTTTCTTCAGCAACAATAAGAGCTCTAATAATTCTATCCTTTATTAATAAATCAGTTGTATTGTGCAAGCTTGGATTTATTTCTTTTAATCTATTTCTAAGCAGTTCGATATCAACTTTTTCGAGAGCTTTATATTTTTCTGGATCGAACGACACTTTGCGCAAATCATATTTTCCCAATATAGAATGTAAATAAAGTCCAGTTCCTCCAACTAAAAATGGAATTTTATTTGCACAAGTTATTTGCGCAAAAACTTGATAAAATAATTTGTTAAACTCATAGAGATTAAATTCATCACTCGGTTCAAGAAAGTCGATTAAATGATATTTAATATTCATGCCATTGATTTTATATTCGGACAAATCTTTTCCAGTACCAATATCCATTCTTTTATAAACTTGCCTTGAATCGGCGGATATAATTTCTCCGTTGAAGCTTTTTGCTAAACGTGCGGCAAGTTTAGTTTTACCAACGGCGGTCGGACCCAAAATTGTAATTAAATTAAATTTGGGAATGTTGTTTCTGAGAGACGTTGTTGAGTTGTTGTTTGATAATAACACTTAACCCACAGTCCAAATTACACTTTAAAATGCAGAGGCATAGGGGATGGCTACTATAAAAGTTGATCCTTCGCCAAAAGAGCTTTGAATATCAATCGTGCCATTATGTCCAATTACAATTTTTTTTGTAACTGCTAATCCAAGACCAGTTCCATCTTTTTTCCCGTGAGCATAAAATGGTTCGAATATTTTTTCCTTCAAACTTTCGGCAATACCAATTCCATTATCTCGGAAAAATATTTTCGCTTTTAAATCGAGATCATCGCGTTTTGTAGAGATATATATATTTCCTCCTTCAGGCATTGCATCACATGCATTTTTTACAAGGTTTACAAAACATTGATAAAATTCTTTGACGTCTAATTTTACTGTCACGTCCTTATCAAACTCTGTAATGATTTGACAATTTCTTGAATCGACATAAGCTGCTATTCTTGCAGAATAATCTGATAATGTATTATTTAAACTAACATTAAGTGTTCTAAGAACAGATTTGTCATCTGAATAACTTGCGGTAGTTTGAACCACATCAGTTACTGATGTTAATTGTTCAAGCAGCATACTTACAATCTGAGATAAATCTTGTGGAAGCGGTTTGCTTTTTAGGTGTTCTGCATATCTTTTACTAACAAGGATTGGTCTTTTAATTTCTTGATTTAAATAATTTGCCATTTTGTGAAGAGATGCGATTCTTTCTAAATTCAACAGCTTATCAACCTCACTAGTATTTTGAAGAGCATTAGATATATGAATGGATATCGCTGCTAAAAGAGTTTCATCTAGTAATGAGAATTCCCCATTCTTGCTATTGAGTAGTTGAAGCACTGCAATAACTTCTTTTTTATTGTTCCATATTGGAAATGTTAAAACACTAATTGCAGCAAATCCGCTCTCGCTAACAAAGTCTGTCCTAAATCTCGGATCTCTTCGTGCATCTTTTATATTAATTGTTTCTCCGGAATTAGCAACGAACCCGGCAAGCTCTTCGCCAAACTTCAACTTAACTTCTTTCATTTCTTTACCAGATGAAATCAGAGACCACAATTCTTCTTTCTCGTTATCAACTAAATAGAGCACGCTTAATTCAGCATTTGTAAGTTCCTTTGTAATTTCAATGATGTTTTTATGGACTTCATCAGATTTAATTGTTGAATTAATCAGTCCAGCCGCTTTTACAATCTGAAGCAGCTGTTCTATTCTCAATTGTTCTGGATGAAATGATGGCGCAATAAAACTTTTCTTCTCTTTTGCGGGTAGATCTTTTAATATTTGTAAATCCGGCTCGCTATAAAATTTGTTTTTTTCATTTCCAGTTATGCTTTCTTCTCGTGGAAAAACCGCTTCCATTGAAGTTTGATCCTCTGCTTCAATAATTTTATCGTTTAGTTTACTTTCTTCGTCTGAAATATATTCCGGTTCATTAAATTCATCGGTTTGTTTTTCGGTTTCAGTACCTTCAATAATTGTTGCTTGTTTAGGAGGTTTACTAAAATCACTGTCTTCGTCAAAATCATAATTCTTTTTTTCGGTCAAAGTTTCGTCAAGAGTTATATCTTTATAATCTGAAGAATCAAAAACCGGTTTTGGAATTCCATCTTCATCAAAATATTTTTGATCTTCTTCTGGAAAATCCGGTTCTGCAGCTTTCTCTTCGATAAAATCATTTTGTTCTGCAAAATCGAATTCCGCTTTTGGAATGCCGTCTTCATTCAAGAAGTCAGCTTTAGGTTCAAATTCTGTTTTTTGTTTTTGTACTGTTTCAGTAGTTGTCTCTGGTTCATCTTCTTCCCCAATCATTTTTTTCAGTGCATCGTCCAAATCATCTGCCATAGTGCCATCAAAAGTCTCGGTTTCCTTGTGAATTTTTGTAGCATGTTTAACTGGATCGCTAAAACTTTCAGGAGCCAGTTCTTCTTCTTTTCCTTCCATTTCAATTTCATCGAGATTTGAAAAATCGCCTTCCGCTTTCGGAATCCCATCTTTATCCAAAAATTGATCTTCATTAAAATCTTGCTGTTTGGTCTCCTCTTCTATGGACTCTTCTTTAGTTGTTTTGTTCAATGGTTGTATTATTGTTGGTTCTTCTGCGCGAGACGAATCCGCTATTGACTTAAAAAAAACATCTTCAATGGTTGGTGTTTTTAATTCCGGATCTGTTTCGATTGGAGTTTCAATTTTTTCTTTCTTTGGTTCTGCCTTTTCAGAAGTTTTTAATTCTTGCTTCGAGCTTACTTCTTCTTCAACTTCTTGTACCGGCATTTTAAGATTCTCTAAAATCTGATTATTCTGCTTAACAAGAGATTCAATTTCTTCTTTTACAAGTGCAATTAAATAAGAATCCCGCAAAGCAACTGCTGTGGAAAATCGGGATGTTTCTTCAAAATATTCTTCGTGCCCAAAGAAGTCATTTTCAGTAAATAAATACCATTTTGTTTTCCCTAAAATTCTTTTTTTAATAATATTTATTTCGCCGCTAATTATCAGATATATTACTTCGGCATTATCCCCTTCTCTGTATAGTATTTCACCTTCACTTATTGTAAATAATTTTCCGTTGATTCCGGAGAAATCAATTTTCGAAATGTTTACATTTTTCAGTAATTTGTTTCTGCTTAATACAACAGAAAGTTGATTTTCCATTTTCCCTATTTTTTAATTATCCTATAAATACATGAAAAATGATATTTGCACAAAAGCCGTTAAACATCTATCGAGCCACGATAGCATAATATCAACATTAATAAAAAAGTTTGGCAAGTGCAATTTACAACCTCACAGAGAATACTTCAATTCATTATTGAGGGCAATTATCGGGCAGCAGCTTTCTGTAAAAGCGGCATCTTCTATATATTTGCGATTAGCGGAATTTTTTAATCATAAACCAACACCACAAGATTTGTTTAATATCGATGTTTCTATCTTGCGTTCATTCGGGCTTTCAAATGCTAAAACAGTTTATGTGAAAGATTTAGCGGAAAAAATTTTGAATAATGAAATTCGCTTGAAAAACTTTAATAAAAGAACCGACGAAGAAATATTATCTGAGCTTACAAAAGTTAAAGGAATTGGAATATGGACTGCTCAGATGTTTCTTGCTTTCACATTGGGAAGAGCTGATGTGCTTCCATACAGTGATCTTGGCATACGCAAATCCATTATGTTAAATTACGGATTAAGAAAATTACCCGATGAAAAAAAGATCAAGAAAATAGCAAAGGATAACAACTGGCATCCATACTGCACTATTGCAAGTATGTACTTGTGGAAAAGTTTAGATAATAAATTTGAAACCATTATGGAATAACAACATCAAATAAATGGACGAACAAAAACTTATAGAACTGGCTCAAAAGGGAGATAGAAAAGCTCTTGCAGAACTTGTAAAAGCTCATGAACAAACAATTTATAACTTCTCATTCAAGATTTGCAGAAATAAAGATAAAGCTGAAAATACAATGCAAGAAACTTTTTTGAGCATGGTAAAAAATATTAAGCAGTTTGGCGGGCAGTCTAAATTATCAACTTGGCTTTATAGAGTTGTAACAAATCATTGTTTAATGCTTGCTCGCACAGAATCTAAACACACTGCCGATTCTTTTGACGATGATGACTTATTAATAGATGAAAAAAATATTGCCGACTGGAAAATTACGCCGGATAAGGCAGCAGAAAACAATGAGCTAAAAAAGATTCTTGATGAAGCAATTCAAAAATTAGCACCTGAATACCGAATTGTTTTTATGCTGCGTGATGTTGAAGGATTTTCGACCGAAGAGACTGCGAGCATGGTTGAGCTTTCAGTGCCGGCTGTAAAATCGCGCTTGCACAGAGCACGTGCTTTTTTAAGAAATGAATTAAACACGAGATTTAATTATGAACGAAAATAAAATAACAGTCAAATCGGGGCTGCCATCTTGCAAAGATGTTATGGTGCATCTTTGCGATAATTTAGGTGAAGAGTTAAACTCACCAAAATGTGTTGAGATAAAATCTCATTTGGAAAAATGTGATAACTGTCAGCATTATTTCAACTCAGTCGAAACGACAATTCAATTTTACAAAAAATATAATGTTGAACTTTCGAATGATGCTCATAATCGGTTAATTGAATTTTTAGGGTTGAAAGAATAGATGCGAATATTTATGCCCACTCCCCGTATTGAACAATGTAACACGCAGATAAAAAAGACACTTAAATCCTTGCGTAGTTCTGCAAGTTATTTAGCGGTTTATAGAGATTTGGTGAAGGGATTCTTTATAAGATAAAATAAGGTGTTTATTTTTCGATTATTTCATTATAGATTTGCATTAGAAAATTTAGAAGAAGATGAACATTCGAGAACAAAAGATTGTCAATGCGATAATCTATTTTGTTAAAAACACAAAATACTGCAAGAAGACAAAACTTTTCAAATTACTATACTATCTTGACTTCATACACTTCAAACGGTTTGGGCTTTCAGTAACTGGCTATGACTATATTACTATGCCTCGTGGTCCGGTACCACAAAAACTCTATAAACAATTCGAACTTGATAATTTTCCCGAGGAATTCAAGAAAAACTTCACTGTTCAAAAAGTAATGGATGAAGAAGATAAACACAGTTTCCAAATATTATTGAAAAACAAAAAACCCGATTTGGATTGGTTTACTCCAAATGAGCTTACTGTTTTGAAAGAAGTTACAGAAATATTTAAAGATGCCCTAGCTAAAGATATGGTAGAAGCAACTCACTTTAAAAATACTCCTTGGGATAAAACTGTTAAAACAAAAGGTGTTGGTAAGCATATCGATTATTTTCTTGCACTGGATGAGGACACATATCTTTCCAGAGAAGAGATTGAAGAACGGTTTAAGTTGCAAAAACAATTGAGCGGCTAATGCCATTATTCGAAGTCGGTACGACATTCCTAAATCACCGCGCTCAAAACATTCAAGGTGAAAAATCAAAATATTTTATTGGTATGAACAACGCCAATATGGAAGATGATATTATTGTTGCTTTTGTTTTTAACACTGAACACAGAATAGATTTGTATCATGTCGGATGTAATAAAGAAAAACAAAAGTTTGTATTGAAGCCAAAAGATATCAGTTATCTAACAGAATATACTTCTATAATGCTTTCACTCCCACAATATTATTACTTGAAAGAAATATTAAATAGTAATTCAATTATAGAGCTTGAAAAAGCAAATGAAACACTACTTCGCCAAATAAAAAATTGCCTTGATCTTAAAAACGTTGCAGTCAAGTTTCAACAACTAATAAAGGATAGTTTCAAATAAAAAGTAATCAGTTTACTTTACTCTGTTTAATTTCTTCTGAATTTTATTTAAGTATTTTCACTTCCAAAGATTATAATATTTATGCCCACTCCCCGTATTGAACAATACAACTGTTTCTTCGCTTTTAATCCATCCAGAAGTTTTTAATTTAATAAGAGCTGCAAGTGTTGCTCCTCCTTCCGGTGCTGGAAATATTCCCGTTGTTCTTCCAATTTGTTTTGAACCTTCGATCAATTCTTCGTCTGTAACTGCAACAGCTGTTCCGCAACTTTCTCTAATTGCACGCAGAATTAAAAAATCCCCTACAGCCGCTGGAACACGTAAACCATCTGCAACAGTTTTTGCGCCATTCCACATTTGGGCAAAATTTTTTCCTTCATTAAATGCTTTTACCATGGGTGCGCATCCCGTTGATTGTACTGAAACCATTCGCGGTCTTTTTGAATCAATCCATCCAAGTTTTTCCATTTCATCAAAAGCTTTCCACATTCCAACTAATCCCGTTCCACCGCCGGTTGGATAGATAATTACATCGGGCAACTTCCAACATAACTGTTCTGCAATTTCATAACCCATTGTTTTTTTGCCTTCGATGCGATATGGTTCTTTTAATGTCGACACATCAAACCTTCCAAATTTCTTAACTCCTTCTGCGGCAAGCTTTCCGCAGTCTGTAATTAATCCATCGACCAGAGTAACTTCGGCTCCAAGAGCTTTACATTCAGCAATAAATGGTTCCGGAACATCCTTCGGCATAAAAACAAATGCCCTCATTCCGGCAAGTGCGGCATAAGCACTCATTGCCCCGGCGGCATTTCCAGCGGATGGAATTGAAACTTCTTTAATTCCAAATTCTTTTGCTTTTGAAATTGCAAGACACAAGCCACGTGCTTTAAAAGATGTTGTTGGGTTGAGGCTTTCATCTTTTATATAAATGTTTTTTAACGCTAATTCACTTTCAAGTTTTTCCGCTTTTATCAACGGAGTGAATCCTTCTCCCAAACTCAGAACGTTTTTTTGCTCATCAATTGGAAGCATTTCAAAATACCGCCATAAAGTTTTGTCGCGAGTTTTTAATACATCTTTATAAAATACATTTCTTGCAGATTCAATATCATATCTAGCAAGAAGCGGTTTATTACATTTAATACATAGGTTCCAAATCTTGGTTTTGCTATAAATTTCTCCACAGAAACCACATTCAAGATGACTAAAGAAATTCTTCATTTTAACGCCAATTAATTAGATTCTGCATGAAAAATAAACAACATAACCTTTGAATAAAAGCTGTTTTCCCCGGTTAAGATTATGTACCAAAATATTCCGGGGAATAAATTTATCTACGAAACTTTTCGTATCAATTATCGTCTTAATTACAAACGAAATGAGATTAATATAATGACTAAAAAATCCATTCCAAAACCGACAGAATCTGAACTTGAAATTTTACAAATCCTCTGGCAACACGGCGCTTTAACAGTCAAAAGTGTTAATGAAATAATTAACGAGAAGAGAGAAGTTGGTTACACGACAACATTGAAACTCATGCAAATTATGAACGATAAAAAACTTGTTGAAAGAAATGTTGATGAAAGAAGTCATATTTACAGCGCAGCAATACAAGAAGCTGATATTCAAAAAATATTACTCAATAAACTTTTAGAATCTGCTTTTAGGGGTTCTGCCTCAAAGCTTGTTATGAGTGCTCTTGGCAATTCAAATCCTTCCAAAGAAGAACTGCAAAAAATACGAGAGCTGATAAATAAGATTGAACGGGGGTAACATGAACTTTATAAACCAATTAATTTCAGATTCGTTTTTCAATGCAATCGGCTGGACTATTTTTCACTCGTTTTGGCAAGGTGCATTGATTACGATTGTTGTAGGTACAGTACTCCTTATTTTTAGTAGTAGAAGCTCAAGATTCAGATTTAATCTTTCTTTTATTGGACTGATATTAATTTTTACAATTGTTATGATAACTTTTTTTCAAGTTTATCAGACCAACGAGAATATCTATCTGAATGCTTTGGTAATTCAAACCTCAATTTCTGCGGATCAGGTCACAGAAGTATACGATTCGGCTCAGCAAGTAAATTCAGAAAAATTCATCGCTGCCATTAAAATGTTTTTCAGCAATAATCTTTCATACATAGTAACTTTCTGGTTCGTTGGCATGTTAATCTTCTCATTAAAATTCTTGGGGGGAATTTTATATATCGAGAAAATCAAAACAACTCAAACCATACCACTTCCAGAAAAATGGAAAAGTAAAATCGACGAACTGTTTTTAAAAGTAAAATTAAAAAAGCCAGTTAAAATTATTCAGTCTGCAATTTTAAACACACCAATTACGATTGGTTACATCAAGCCGGTAGTTTTGCTTCCGATTGGACTGATAAGCGGTTTTCCAAGCAATCAAATAGAGGCTATCATATTACACGAATTTGCACACATAAAAAGAAATGATTTTTTGTTGAATGTAATTCAAACTATTGTTGAGACGGTTTTATTTTACCATCCTGGAGTTTGGTTGTTATCATCAATCATTAGATCTGAAAGAGAAAACTGCTGCGATGATTTTGTGATTGAATCAACCGGTGACTCACTAAGCTACTCAAAAGCACTTTATAACCTTCAGAATCATATCAAACTAAATTCAAAATTAGTTTTAGCTGCAAATGGCAATGAAAATCAATTATATAGGAGAATAAATAGAATGAGCGGTCAAACAAAAAACAAATTATCGCTTGGGATAAAATTCGTAGCGTTGCTGCTTGTTTTAACACTAATTGCAGCGGCTTCTTTCTATGCCCCAAAGTCCTATGCTTTTAATCCATCAGAAATATCTAAAGCTAGAATTTATAAACCTAACTTAGTTTCGAGTGTTGGACTGAAATTTTCAGATAAAATTAATTTTTCGCAAATCGATACAATTAAACTTAAGAAAGGTAAAAGAACTCTTCGGTTTACTGAAGAAGAGAGTGGAGAAAAGGTACATTACAAAGCAAAATTAAATAATGGAAAAATTGAATCGCTTTATAAAGATGGTGAAAAGATTGCTGCGGAAGAACATTCAAAATATGAAGATAAAGTTCTTAAAAA
>VGVY01000019.1 GCA_016873835.1 Ignavibacteria bacterium | reverse complement strand
AAATATTATTTGTCAATCAAAATTTATTTATTATTGTATCCTACCCAACTCTTTAGCATATATCCCATTTTAGAATAAGCGGTTCTTCTTCCTTTACCCATAGCTAAAATAACTGTTGCAGCACCTGTTACAATATCTCCGCCGGCAAAAATTTTATCGACCGAAGTATTTCATACCCCATCTATAATAATATTTTTCTGGTTGTTCACATTTTTCCCCGTTGTTGTTTCCATAAATCAATTCAACAAATTTTTGAATATAATTTGATATCTAAAACAAGATATATTTGGCTGATAAATCGTTAATCCTTAAATTTACACCTGAATTTTTTATTCATTATAGGAGATAAAACGTGGTTATTGGCGTTCCCAAAGAAGTAGTTAATGGTGAGAATAGGGTTGCGTTAGTTCCAGACGTCATTGCAAAACTTAAAAAAAAGGGTTTTGAAATAATTGTTGAATCCAGCGCTGGCATTAATGCTGGCTTTACAGATAAGAAATATGAATCTGCTGGTGCTAAGATAGTCACTGACCTATCCTCATTGTATTCCTCATCAGATATTGTAGTAAAAGTACAAAGACCGGTTGAACATCTAAAATTAAAGAAACATGAATTAGAATTAATGAAAAAAGGAAGTTTGCTGATTACATTCTTTTACTCTTTACATTATCCAGAGCTTGCAAAAAAAGCCGCCGAACTTGGTATCAATGTTATTTCTATGGATGCAATACCGAGGACAACGCTTGCTCAAAGAATGGATGCATTGAGTTCGCAAGCAAATATTGCTGGTTATAAAAGTGTTTTATTAGCAGCAAATCATCTAGGTAAAATTTTCCCATTGATGATGACTGCTGCTGGAACAATTTCTCCATCAAAAGTTGTAATTATGGGTGCCGGAGTTGCTGGCCTTTCTGCATTAGGTACAGCAAAAAGATTAGGTGCTGTTGTTGAAGTATCTGATATTCGTCCAGCTGTTAAAGAAGAAGTTGAAAGCTTAGGTGGAAAATTTATTGAAGTTCCAACTGATGCTTCTATGCAAGATGCCGGCGGTTATGCAATGGAACAATCGGATGAATTCTTAAAGAAGCAAAAAGAATTAATCTTTAAACATATAACTGAAGCTGATATTGTAATTACTACAGCATTAGTACCAGGCAAAAAAGCACCGATATTGGTTACTGAAGAGATGGTTAAAAATATGCGACCAGGTTCAGTTGTGCTCGATATGGCTGTTGAATTTGGCGGCAACTGTGAATTAAGTGAAAACGGTAAAACAGTCGTAAAAAATAGTGTTACAATAATTGGCGAACCAAATTTGCCAAGTTTAGTTCCATATCATTGCAGTGAAATGTATGCAAAGAATATTCAAAACCTAATTGAGTATTCGAGTAAAGAAGGAATATTCAATCATAATTTAGAAGATGAAATTCTTGGTGGTGCAACAATTGTTAAGGATGGTCTAGTTGTAAATGACAGAACGAAAGCTTTGTTATAATTTTTTGTGCATCACATTAACTTTATGAAAAACAAAATAAGGATTATAAAATGGAAAGTTTAGGATTATTAATGCTTGTTTATGTCTTTGTCCTAGCTATTTTTGTCGGGTTTGAATTGATTACGAAAGTACCGCCAACATTACACACCCCATTAATGTCAGGTTCAAATGCTATTTCAGGAATTACAATTGTCGGCGCAATTCTTAGTGCTGGTTTACATGAATTTACAGTCAGCACAATTCTTGGATTAATAGCAATGATATTCGCTACTATCAATGTTGTCGGTGGATTCTTAGTTACCGACAGAATGTTAAAAATGTTCAAAAAGAAGTGAGTTTAAAAATGAGAATAATTATAGAGATATCATATTTAGTAGCTTCAATTCTTTTTATCTTCGGTATAAAGAATCTAAGTTCACCCAAAACAGCCCGCAAAGGAAATTTTTTAGCTGCATTAGGAATGTTCATTGCTATCGTTGTAACATTATTCGATCAACATGTATTAACATATGAATGGATAATAATTGGTTTTATTATCGGCGGATTAACCGGTGCATTAATGGCATACAAAACACCAATGACTGGCATGCCGCAAATGGTTGGTTTATTAAATGGTTTTGGTGGCGGTGCATCTTTGTTAGTTGGTCTTTCAGAATATTATAAAATGAAAAATTTTCCAACTTGGACTTTCAATGTATCAACCGATATTACAATTGTACTTAGCTTGATTATCGGTGCAGTTACTTTCACAGGTTCATTGATTGCATTTGGTAAACTGCAAGGAATTGTTACTGGAAGAGTGGTTAAATATCCAGGTCAACACCCGTTGAATTTATTTTTATTAATCGGGTTGCTGGCTGCTGGTGCTTTCTTTGTTATAGATCCAAATTTAGAATGGCTTGTATTAACTATAGGTGGTGTTGCTTTAGTATTAGGAGTTTTATTAGTGTTGCCAATTGGTGGAGCAGATATGCCGGTTGCTATTTCTTTATTAAATTCTTATTCGGGATTAGCTGCATCAGCAACTGGATTTGTGTTACAAAATAATCAATTAATTATTGCTGGTGCATTAGTTGGTGCTTCAGGTATTATTTTAACATTGATCATGTGCCGCGGTATGAATAGATCTTTAATGAATGTTGTTATGGGTGGCTGGGAAACTGCGGGTGCTGAAGGACCGGCTGCATCTACTACATCGCCGAAAGGACAAGTTAAAGCTGTTGATTCTGAAGAACTAGCCATGTTATTTGATGCTGCAAGCAGTGTAATAATTGTCCCTGGTTATGGTATGGCTGTTGCACAAGCTCAACATGCAGTTCGTGATTTAACTAATCAGCTTGAAGCTAAAGGTAAAAAAGTTAGGTTTGCCATTCATCCGGTTGCTGGTAGAATGCCGGGTCATATGAATGTACTTTTAGCTGAAGCACAAATTTCATATGATTTAATGTTATCGATGGAAGAAATTAATGATGATTTCCCTAATACTGATATTGCCTTAATTATTGGCGCAAATGATGTTGTTAATCCAGCAGCACGACATGATAAGAGCAGTCCAATCTATGGTATGCCTATACTAAATGTTGACTATGCTAAGACAGTGGTAATAAATAAAAGATCAATGAATGTTGGCTACGCTGGAATTGATAACGAACTTTTCTTTTATCCAAATGCACTTATGTATTTTGGAGATGCTAAAGACGCAGTTGCTAAACTAGTAACTGAAATTAAGCATTTATGATAAACTGATTTTTGGAATTGAAAACCCTTCGGGATAAACTATTTATCTCGAAGGGTTTTTATTTTAAAGGAAAAGACAAAAGTAATTTGTCGCCTTGAAATGAAATTATAGGGTTATTTTCACTGTGAATTGATGTGACCCATTTCCCAACAAAATAACCAATAGCAGCACCAAGAAAGACATCAGAAGTCCAATGCAAATCTTGGACAACTCGCGAATATGCTGTTAAAATTGCTGGTAAGTAACAAAAAATTTTTATTAAGTCTGACTTTGTATTTTCAGATAATACGGTTGATAAAGAAAATGCAAGAGTCGTATGACCAGAAGGAAATGACCAATAATCATCTGAAAATTTATTTAGGGAATGAAATAAACTTTCACCTAATTCTTTATTTGGTCTAGCTCTACCAAATAAAAATTTTAATGAAGTAGTTATTATCCCAGAATAAAAAGCAGACTGCAATATTTCGTACGCAATTTTTTTATGGTTGTTATTCTCCGATGAAAAACCTGAAATTGTAAAAACACCGGCAATTAATGCAGATGTATAAACTTCTCCCCATACTCTTCCAATTTCGATGGCAAAGCTTTTTCTGTTGACATTAATTTGTTGGATCTCATCCCTGATATTCTTGTCATAGTGAATCAATAAAATACTTGTTGCAGCGGTTAGTCCTAATTTCCCCCAGTCACTTAATTCCCAATTTAATGGTTGTTGAATAAATTTTTCTGATTCTTTAGCGAATTGGTTGATGTCAAAATTATTCTGACTACAAAGTCTTGACTGGAAAAGTATAAGTATAAGTAAAATTGATATTAGTCTTATTAGTTTCAGCTGTTCCTCAATAATTTATAATTCTAATATAACTTCTAAAAAGAAAATGTGTGCAATTTATTCTCAGATTTATGCAACCTTCTAGGCTGCTGACAAGTCTAAAGCATTAAAGGAAACAGACCAAGAGGTAAAAATGAACTATCGAATAATTCAAAGAATAGCACTCATAATCTTACTAATGTGCATTGGTTTTACAACTCACTTTGCAAATGAATTAAAATTGATTAGAGAAAAATCTATCAGTGTTAACCCTGGTGAGATGCTTTCTGTTGAAGCTTCTGGTGCCGACATAAAGATTAATAGCTGGACAAAAAATGAAGCTTACGTAAAAATATTTGGCAATCGGAAAGCAGAAGACAAAATGAAATTTTCAATTGAAAAAACGAGCATTGGTATTAAAGTAACTGCGAAAAAAGAAAGCTCTTGGTTTTTTAATTGGGGAAGCGGTTATAGTGTTAGAATCGAAATAATGCTGCCGAATTATTTTGATACAAACATAGAGACTTCCGGCGGAGATATTTATATACAAAATATTAACGGAAGGTTTAAACTCGAGACATCTGGCGGCGATATAGAACTTAAAAACACTGAAGGGGATTTAAGAGTTGGTACATCCGGCGGAGATATTAAAGTTGATTCCCATGAAGGTAAAACAAATGTATCAACCTCAGGGGGTGATATAATTGTAAAAAATCTAAATGGAGATTTAAAATCATCAACCTCTGGTGGAGATATTCAAATTTCATTGCAAAATGGTTCTATTCTAGCTAAAACCTCCGGTGGTGATATTTCAATCGATTATGATGGAGCAAATAAGGGAATTAAAGCTTCCACATCAGGCGGAGATATTAAACTTAGATTACCATCTAATTTTACTGCAAGTGTTGAGCTTGAAACTACTGGCGGAAGTATTGACAGCAAGTTTAAAAATTCGTCAACTCAAAAAGTAAAGCGCGGATTATTAATAGCTGATTTTAATGGCGGTGGGGCAAGGGTTGATTGCAGTACAAGCGGTGGTGATATAGATGTAATTGAGAAATAACCTTTAATTTTCTTTAATAAGGCTGGTACGGGGGAAACCAGCCTTATTCTTAATTTCATATCTTATTAAATCATTTGCTTCTTTTGAAATTGTAATAAAGCCTTATTTTGACTACTTTTTGAATAAGAATTAACTTTTAACATTTATAAATGTTCAAAGGTGAATTATGAATTTGGACTGGAATCAATTTTTAGGAAAATCCTTAAACATTACCATGAATGAAAATTATGGGGTAGTGTACGGCAAAAATGACGAAGAGCATCCAACCTTTTATGAAATAGTATTTAAATCTGGTAAACTTCTTTCTGCATATAATGAGGGTTTACTATTGGAATCTTCTCGAGAGCAGCAGCAATACAAAATTTTTATTCCTTATTCATCAATAAAATGCGTAGAAATATTCTAAAGTTATTTTCTCTCTACATAATTTTTTTGAATTCTCTTTTTTTTGCTTCTGATTTTAGAATCAAAAGCCTAAGAATCTATTCAGCAAATGATCAATCATCATTTCCAGTAATTTATTTTTCAGATTTAAATGAAAGTAAGATCCAAATCGAATTTGATCTGGAAGGTTCTTACATTCCAAACCTAAATATAGTATTCAAATTGTGTGATAAAAATTGGATGCCATATGAAAATGCCTTTCTTGCGAATATTGGAAAAAATACCGAATATAATTTATGGATAAGTAGGCTTCCATTACGAGTTAAAGGAGCGCAATATCATTATCAAGGTGTTTTCCCAAATCAAAATGTCTCCTTCCCTTATTCAGGCAAGTGGAAATTTTTTATCGTTGATCCTCACAATAAAAACAAAATCTATGGTGAAGGGAAATTCTATGTCGTTTATCCAGAAGTTAAATTGAGTGCAAGTATTGAGAAACTCAGAAGTCAATATTCTAACCAAGAGTTAGCTATTCTCGGAAGATCTATTGGAATTAGTACATCGTTTATTTTACCAGATAGTCTCTATTCTTTTTATGTAAAAGGTATTGAAATAGTTGAGAATTATAAAATTCCACATTCAATTTTTATTGATAGAGAAAATCAATCTCAAGATAAGTTTTTTGAATGGAATGGTTCTAATCGATTTACCTTTGTGATACAAAACTTAAGACCTGGTAACGAATATCGCCAAATAGACTTAACAGATATCAATTTCTACAATCAGCAAAATGTTAATGCTCACTATGATGGAATTGAAACTTCAAATCTATTCAAGCAAAATTTCAGGGATTTTAATGGTGGGTCATACCTTGTTGACTATTTTGACGAATATTCTGAATACATGAATGTTAATTTTAGAATAAGAACCCCTGAAAATGTAATCAATCCAATATTTCTTGTGGGGTCATTTAATAATTGGGAAGTTCAACCGGAGTATGAATTGTTTGACGATGATGGATTATTAAATTTAAGAATCGAACTTAAGCGAGGAATTTATGATTATGTTTATGTAACCGGAGAAATTGTAAATGATCAAATAAAAAATATTGACTGGAATATTCTAGAAGGAAATTTTTGGGAAACAAAAAATGAGTATAACATTTTTCTATATTACGCATCCCAAGAAAAAGGGGGATATGACAAAATAATTGGTTATTTAAAAATTAATTCTGGTGAACAATGGCGAAATTAAAAGTTGGTGTTATAGGAACTGGTCATTTAGGTAAATTGCACACAAAACTGTTTAAAGAAGTAAACGATTGTGAATTAGTTGGAATTTATGATAAAGATTTTACTCAATTAAATAAAGCAGCAAATGAATTCCAAGTCAAAGCTTTTAAGAATGAATCAGAGCTAATCGATGCAGTTGATGCAATATCAATTGTTGCAACTACCAGCGCCCATTACAGTCTGGCAAAACTTGCATTCAATAAAAACAAACATGTGTTTATTGAAAAGCCAATTACTAAAGATATTTGGGAAGCAGAAGATTTAGTTAAAATTGCGGATGAAAAGAAATTAAAACTACAAGTCGGACATATCGAAAGATTTAATCCAGCGTTGCTTTCACTAGAAAAATATCACCTCAATCCAATGTTCATTCAATCGGATCGTCTTTCACAATTTAATCCAAGGGGAACGGATGTTGCAGTGGTACTGGATCTTATGATACATGATATAGATATAATTTTAAGTCTAATTCAAAGTGAAGTGAAAGATGTAAGTGCTAGCGGAGTTGCTGTAGTGTCAGATAGTCTTGATATTGCAAATGCAAGAATAGAATTTGAAAATGGAGCAGTGGCTAATGTTACTGCGAGTAGAATATCTCAGAAAAAAATGAGAAAGATGAGAATGTTTCAGCGCGATACATACATCACGCTTGATTTTACAACCGGAACATCAGAAGTGTATAGACTTGTTTCTCCAGATGAAATTCCTAAAAATTCTTTCATTAATTTTGGTGATATAGGAATTGGGGATAAGAAAAAATCAGTTATTTATGAACAACCCGAACAAAAAGAAGTAAATGCTCTTAAGTACGAACTTCAATTATTTATTGATTCAATACACAAAAATATTGCTCCTCCGGTTACCGGTGCAGATGGTTTAAAAGCATTAAGAGTTGCAGAAAAAATTATTTCTAGAATTGAGGAGTCAATCAAGGATGCAAAAAATAATTAGTACGATTTTATTAATTATATTTTTATTTGTCGGTTGTAGTGTATTAAAAACTGTAGAAAATTTTTCAAGACTGAAATACAAAATTCATTCATCAACTGACTATCAGATTTTAGGAATTAATATTAAAGAAAAAAAATCTCTTAATGATTTCTCATCATTTGAGATGCTTAAGTTAACCACCGGACTTTTAAAAGGAACTCTCCCATTATCATTTACACTAAATGTGGAAACAAAAAATCCAAATGATGGTTCAGGTGGTTATCCAAAAACTGATCTTTCAATTGAATCTTTTCCTTGGCATCTATTATTAAATGATAAGGAAGTTCTCAATGGAAATATACCACAACCAATTTTAGTCCCGGGTAAAGGGGAATCAACATTAATTCCATTGCGAATTGAATTTGATATTGCAAAAAATTTCAAAGAAAAAAATATTGATGATATCCTATTTCTTGTATTGCAGATGGGTGGATTAAAGGGATCAACATCCAATTTGAAATTGATTACGCGGCCGGTAGTTGGAACGCCAATGGGAAGTATAGAATATCCAAATAACATTACAATAATTGATAAAACATATAATTAACGATTATGCCAAAGAAAAAATATGCAATAGGAGTAGATCTTGGTGGTACATCAATTAAAATTGGTTTAGTTGATGAGCAAGGTAAAATAAAATTCAAAACCACACTGGATAGTAATTCTTCACTTGGACCAAAGCATGTTATTAAGCAGATTAAGCACGGAATTAAATCTGTGCTTAAAGAAACTAATTATGAAATTATTGGGATTGGTATTGGTGCCCCAGGTACAATTAAATTAAAGAAGGGTACTGTAGAAGACCCTCCAAATTTTACCGGCTGGGGACGAGTCCATCTCGGTAAACAAATTGAAAAAGAATTTAATATTAAGGTATATGTTGAGAATGATGCTAATGCTGCTGCTATTGGAGAATTAATTTATGGAGCCGGGAAAAAAATTAATTCATTTATCATGATAACTTTAGGAACTGGAGTTGGCGGAGGGATAATTATAAACAAGAAAATATATCGCGGAGAAGTTGGCGGTGGTGGCGAATTAGGTCATGTTACTATCGATGCAAATGGAGTCCCTTGTAAATGCGGTTCAATTGGTTGTGTTGAAGCCTATATCGGTAATAATTATTTAATAGAAAATGTTAAAAGAGATTTATCAAAAAATTCTAATTCAAAGATTAAGAAGTTGTGTAGAAAAGATTTCTCCGATTTATCACCGAAGATTATCTTTGAAGCTTCTCAGTTAAATGATGAATATGCAAAATCAATAATTCAAAAAACCGGACGCTGCCTTGCTTTTGGATTAGGTTCAATTGTAAATATCTTGGATATAACGACCATTGTTATTGGCGGCGGAGTAGCTGGATTTGGTGAATTGCTATTTGAAACAGTTGAAAATACACTTTGCACAAGAGTGATGAAACCTTTCAGAAAAAGAATTGTAGTATTACCAGCCAAATTAAAAAATGAAGCCGGTATTAAAGGTGCTTCTGCACTTGTGTTTTATAAGTCTTAAGGTGAACTAGTTTGTATGAGAATTTTTGTAATTATATTATTTACACTTTACATCAATGTTATTTCTCAACAAATTGATTCAACTAATTCAAATCTCTCAAAAGGCACAATTCAAAATTCTATTGCCGACTCTTCAAAAGTTGATACGACAAAAACAAAAAAGAAAAGCGATATAGATGCTGTGGTAACTGCAAGTGCTGCTGATTCACTTTTTTATGATGTAAAGAATAAGAAAATGTATGTGTTTGGTTCAGGTGAGTTAAAATACAAACAGACAGATTTAAAGAGTGGAAAAATTTTCATTAATTATGATACAAATGATCTTGAAGCATTTGGGATTGAAGATACATCCGATACAGCAAAAGTAAAAATTAAACAAGCACCAATTTTAGCAGAAGGAACTGATGTATATGAAGGAGCTAGGATAAAATATAATTTTAAAACACAGCGAGGTTTCATTTCTATGGCAAAAAACAAAGAAGAAACCTCGCGGTACGAAGGGGAGAAAGTAAAAAAAGTAGATAAA
This sequence comes from Ignavibacteria bacterium, assembly GCA_016873835.1. Lineage (GTDB taxonomy): Bacteria > Bacteroidota > Ignavibacteria > Ignavibacteriales > Melioribacteraceae > DSXH01. The sequence continues at coordinate 21,599 of VGVY01000019.1, read as the reverse complement.
GATACTTACTTTATTGAACACGGAATTTTTACAACTTGCGAGCTTGATACACCACATACACACTTTACTTCAAGTGAGATGAAAATTATTCAGCGCGATAAAATAATAGCAAAATGGATTTTCATGAACATTGGAGGGGTTCCTTTCCCTATACCTTTACCATTTGCTGTTTTTCCTAATGAAGCTGGCAGAAGATCAGGACTTGTAATACCAACTTATGGACAAGATGCATTGCGCGGACAGTATTTTAGAAATTTTGGTTACTTTTTAGCACTTAGTGATTATTTCGATTTTACTGTAACTGGGGATTATTATTCAAAAGGCGGATATGGATTGCAAAGCAGAGTTCGATATGCAAAAAGATATGACTTCTCGGGCAATTTGAGTGCTGGATATTCAAAAATAATAATTGGCGAGGAAAATGATCCACAAAGACGTGAACAAACTGATTGGAATGTTTCTTTGTATCATAATCAGCAAATAGACCCAACGTCTCGATTCGATGTGAACCTCCGATTTCAATCTTCATCATACTTAAGAAATAATAGTGTGGATTATCGTGATTTATTAAACCAAGACATTATTTCAAATGCAACATATAGTAAGCGATGGGATGAATCAGGTAATAGTTTAACACTCAATTACAGCCGCACTCAAAATTTGGAGAAAGGCGATATTTATGAATCGCTTCCGAATATAAATTTTACTAAGAATATTACCTATCCTTTCAAAAGAGAAGGTGTAGAGAATCTCGATGACCAAAAATGGTATGAATTGGTTTCTTATTCTTATTCTGGGCAGTTGAGAAATGACAGAAAAAAAACCGGCGGTAATTTAACAAGTCGTGCTGGAGTGATGCATAATTTATCATTCAATGCTTCCCCTAAGATTGGGTATTTCAGTGTTTCACCAAGGGCCAGCTATAATGAAAAATGGTATAACAAAAGAATAAAAATTGAAAATCAAGTTCTAGAAAAAGTAGATCCGATAACAAAAGCGGTTACAAAAAAAGATACTGCTATTGTAACAGATGTTAATGAGCTTAATTTTGTTAGAACATTTGATATGAGTGTTTCTGCTTCAACAAAACTTTACGGAATTTTACAGCCAAATATTTTAGGTATAGAAGCATTTAGACATACTGTGCTTCCATCAATTTCCTATTCATATAAACCAGATTTTGGAAGTGATACTTGGGGATATTATGATTCCTATACAAACTCAAAAGGTGAAGTAATACGTTATGATAAGTATCAGAATGAAATTTTTCAGGGATCAGGTATTGGTGAAAGCCAAAGTTTGTATTTCACTCTTGGAAATATATTTGAAGTAAAAATGGCTAAAGATCCTAACGATACTTCAAAAACAACCGAGGCTAATAAAATTCAGTTATTAAATTTGAATGCAAGTTTAGGTTATAATTTTGCAGCGGACAGCCTGAAACTATCTGATTTAAGTCTCAGTTATCGAACTCAAATTGGTGAATTGCTTAGTTTCGATGGGTCCTCTTCTTTTACATTTTATGATTTTCAAGGTGGATTGAAAACAAATAGATTTCTTTCCTCTGCTGGAAAAGGATTATTTAGATTGACCAATTTTAATTTCTCGGTTTCAACTTTATTAAGTGGAGAAAAAACAGAAGATTCTCGTTCTAATCAAAAAAAATCTGAAGATGAATTTGGCACGTTTGAAAAAAAAGATATAGTTGATCTAAACAAAGTTGATGCTACTCCAGATTTCAGCATTCCTTGGAATTTAAGTTTGAGTTATAATTTTAATTTATCAAAGCCAACTCCAGATTCATCTCAAACTTATTCAAATTTAAGTGCTGATCTGAGTTTTAGCTTAACTAAGAATTGGAGATTTACTGTACGTGGCAGTTATGATTTTGATAGGAAGGAAGTTTCTGCACCGGCAGTTACAATTTATAGAGACCTACATTGCTGGGAGATGAATTTTGTTTGGCATCCGATAGGGACATACAGAGGTTTCCGTTTCGAAATTAGAATGAAAGCACCCGAGCTGCAAGATATCAAAGTAACTAAGTCCAGTGGATTGTATTCGGGTAGAAGATAATTTTTTTTATACTTTATTATTCTCGTTCCTCTATTTAAGTGAATCAAATCAACTTTATATCTTCAAGAAACGGAAGTTTTTTTCGTGTCTCTTCGACTATGTTCAAATCAACTTCACAGATGATAATTTTTTCTTCATTAACAACAGAAATTAATTCATTTCCAAGCGGGTCATAAATACCGCTAAAGCCACTATAATTAAGAGTAGGGTCTGATCCAACCCGATTTACTCCAATCATAAAACACTGATTTTCGATAGCACGCGCTTTTAGTAGTGTTCTCCAATGGTCAATTCTCGTAACGGGCCAATTCGCTATGTTCACTAAAACATCAATCCCTTTTTTAGCATAGAGCCGGTATAATTCTGGAAAACGCAAATCATAACAGATAGTTAGTCCAAAGCGTACATTATCAATTTTTGTGATAACTAATTCATTGGCAGCATTATAGTGTAAGTTTTCATTTGCAAAACTAAATGGATGAACTTTCCTATAACGAGCTTTTATCAATCCATTTTCTTCAAAGTGAACTAAAGAATTAAAATACTCATCATTATTTTTTTCAATAATTCCAGCAAAGATATTTGTTTTTAGCCTTTCGGAAAGTTTCGTAAAATATTGTGTGCCAATACCAGAAAGTTCTTCAAAAAACTTTCCTGGATTCATGGTAAATCCAGTCAATGTCATTTCTGGCAATACTAGTAGATCAACTTTTTCAGTTAGCTGTTCTATCATATTATCGATAATCGAGATATTAGATTCTGGATCTTCCCATTTCGGATTGTATTGAATCAAACCAATTTTCATTTCATTCCCATTTTTCATTATTTGTACTCCAAATAAATAAAAAAATGTCTTTTATCGAAAGAATTAATAATTTTCCTAAACTTATTTCAACATAAGGATCAATTATGCTCAATTATATTTGGTTATCATTGCTTCTTTTGGGTATTGGCACCGCGTTAACTATTGATGTGATTGATAAGACGTCAAATAAATACAGAAATGGAAAGCCGATTGAAATTGTTGTTGAAACTTTAACGGATTCCTTAACCTTCAACAAATCTTTACAAGCTGATTTAAAAGTCTCTTCTGTTAATTTTCAAAAATTTTATGGTACTTCTCAGAAAGAAGATATCTCTATAAAAAGTAAACTAACATATAATAAAGATGAAAAATGTTTTATAACTTTTTTTGAAGTGGAAGAAAATAGTCCGGATTTATGGAAAGAGATGGCAGCTTCAACCGGTAGAGAAAAAGATTTAAGTGGGATAATCTTTATCAAGAGCAGAATTGATTTAAACAAATACAAAGCAGACTTAATCCTCGAAGAAATTTCATTTATTAAAATGAAGGATGTTACAAATGCAGCAATTGACTACGCTGGCACAGCTGTAAAAATTGCTATCGGATTGATTGGAATAATGGCGCTTTGGCTTGGCATAATGAAAATTGCAGAACAAGGCGGATTAATTACAATTATTGCAAATGCTGTTAAGCCGATTACAAAATTCTTATTCCCAGATGTTCCTCACGATCATCCAGCTGTTGGTTCGATGATAATGAACATTTCTGCAAACATGCTTGGACTAGGCAACGCAGCAACTCCTTTCGGATTAAAAGCGATGGAAGAGCTTGATTCCATAAATCCTGAAAAGGGAACGTCTACAAATGCAATGTGTACATTCTTAGCAATAAACACCGCTGGTTTGACTATTATTCCAGCCACCGCAATTGCAATACGCGCAGCAGCCGGCAGCACTGATCCAGCAGTAATTATAGGAACCTCATTCTTTGGTGCAACATGCGCAACACTGACTGGAATTACTGCAGCAAAAATTTTGGAAAAATTTTCAATTCCTAATTTTAGCTTTTCTAATTGGTTTAAAATGAACATAAAATTTTTAATTAAATTTTTCTTTAGTGCAGCACTTTTACTTGGGATTATATTTTCTGGGATACTGTCATTTGTAAGCGCAGATGTTCTTAAAACAACTATTCAAGCAATTTCTACACTTGCAATTCCGTTGATAATTATTTCGTTTGTATTATTTGGAGCAATCAAAAAAGTTAAACTTTATGAAGTGTTTGTTGAAGGAGCAAAAGAAGGATTTAATGTCGCAGTAAGAATTATCCCATATCTTGTAGCAATGTTAGTTGCAATTGGAATTTTTAGAGCTGGCGGAGCGATGGATTTTCTTGTATTTATTTTATCCCCGCTCACTAATCTAATTGGAATGCCGGCTGAAGCATTGCCGATGGCATTAATGCGCCCGCTTTCTGGAAGTGGTTCTCTTGGTATAATGTCAGAAATTATTACTGTGCATGGTCCTGATTCTTTTCTTGGAATTTTAGTGTCGACAATAATGGGAAGTACTGAAACAACATTTTATGTTCTTGCACTTTATTTTGGAACTGTAAATATTAAGAAAACTAGACATGCAGTTGCGGCTGGAGTGATGGCTGATATTGCTGGAGTGCTTGGTGCATTGTTCATTGTTAAATTACTTTTTGGATAAAAATGAAAGTATTCATAACACAAAAACTTCCCGGAAATTGTGAAAGTTTATTGATGAAAAAAGGTATTGTAACTGAGACATATAAAAGCGATGATATCATTTCAAAATCATATCTAATTAAAAAAATAAAAAATGTTGATGCATTAATTTGTTTACTAACAAATAAAATCGATAAAGAAGTTATTGACAATATGAGTTCATGCAAAGTTATTTCAAATGTAGCAGTTGGATTTAATAATATTGACATAGAATATGCAAAATTGAAAAAAATTGTAGTGACTAACACTCCAGGAATTCTAACAGATACAACTGCTGATTTAGCAGTTAGCTTAATTTTGGCTTGTGCAAGAAGAATTGCTGAAAGTGATCAATTTATGCGTGCACGGAAATTTAAAAAATGGATGCCTCAATTAATGCTTGGGCTTGATTTAAAAGGAAAAACTGTTGGTATTATTGGAGCCGGTAGAATAGGTCAGGAAGTTGCAGCACGATTGAAAAGTTTTAAAACAAAAATTATTTATTCATCTATAACTAGAAAACTTGACTTCGAGAAAAATCTTGGATCTATAAAAGTATCTCTGAATTATTTGATGAGGAATTCAGATTATATTACTGTGCATGTACCATTCAACAAATCCACATTCCATTTACTGAATAAACAAAATTTAACATTGATGAAAAAAGATGCTGTAATAGTAAATACTTCTAGGGGTGAAGTAATCGAAGAGACTGCTTTAATTGAATTATTGAAAAACAAAAAAATATTTGCAGCCGGTTTGGATGTATATGAGAATGAACCAAATATTAATCCTGAACTATTAAAATTGAAAAATATAATTTTACTTCCGCATATTGGAAGTGCAACTATTGAGACCCGTTCAAAAATGTCATTTTTAGCAGCTAAAAATGTTATATCTGTTCTAAAAAATGGGAAAGCAATTAATCCAGTTAATTAAAGAAATTGTAATAACCTCATTTAATAAGTATTTTTACTAAAAATAAAATTAATCATATGAGAATAGGAATACCAAGAGAAAAACATCGAGAGGAAAAAAGAGTTTCTCTCGTTCCAGCTGGGGTTGATGCGCTTATTAAGGCTGGTCACACAGTTTTTATCGAAACAAATGCTGGTGTGGATAGTCATTTTTCAGATGAAGAATATCGAAATATTGGTGCGAACATTGTTTATTCCCCTGAAGAAGTATATCAACGCGCAGAAATGGTTGTTAAAATTGCACCATTAACTGAAGACGAGGTAGATCTTCTTCAAGAAGAGCAAATAATTTTTTCGTTTCTTCATTTGGCAGTCGGTAAAAAAAATGTAATTGAAAAATTATTGAAAAAAAAAATTACCGCACTTGCATATGAGTTAATAGAGAAAGACGATCAATTACCAATCTTACAGTCGATGAGCGAAATAGCCGGACAATTAGCAGTTCAGCAAGGCGAAAAATATCTAAGCAGTGATTACCCTAATAGCCGTGGTATTTTGTTAGGTGGAATCGGTGGAGTAGCTCCAGCAGCGGTTGTAGTTTTAGGTGCCGGCGTTGTTGGTTTTAATGCAGCTCGTGCCGCATATGCAAGGGGTGCTCATGTAATTGTACTTGATAAAGACATGAGAAGATTGAGAAGAATAAATACTGATATTTCAAAAAATATTACAACAGTTGCAGCAAATCCATTTACAATTGCGCGTGGTGTCAAGTTCGCAGATCTTTTTATTGGGGCTATTCAAATAAAGGCTGAAAAGGTTCCGCATCTTGTTTCTGATGCTATGGTTAAAACCATGAAGAAGGGAGCAGTAATTGTAGATCTTTCTATTGATCAAGGCGGATGCATAGAAACCAGCAGACCAACTACAATATCTGACCCAGTTTATATTATGCACAATGTAATTCATTATTGTGTTCCGAATATGCCATCATTAGCTTGTCGTACTGCGAGTTATGGTTTAACTAATGCATCTTTGGAATATGTAATTGAGATCTCTGATAATGGGCTTTCAAATTCTTTGTTGGGTGATGGAGGATTAGCAAAAGGGGTCTGTACTTATAATGGATATTGTACAAATGAAAGTATTGCCGAGGTATTTAACTTAGAATACAGAAGGCTCCACATTTTTTCAACTAATTAAAGAGATTATAGCGATGAATGTAGATCAGGTTAGAATAGAAAAGCCAGTTAACGCGCCATGGGTGAAAAAGTATAATGCAAAAGTAGTTAGTTCTGATGAAGCAGTTAAAATTATTAAGTCAAATGATAAAATTATTGTTCAGCCAGGATGTGCTGCACCGCTCGAATTGATTAATGCAATGGTTCGCCGTAAAGATGAACTTAGAGATGTTCAGATTTATCATATACTAGTTGTTGGAGATATTCCATACGTAAAACCCGAAATGCAAGGTCATTTTAAACACAAAGCTTTTTTTATTGGCGGAAATGCAAGGACTGCTATAAATGAAGGACGTGCAGAATTTATTCCGATATTTTTATCAGAAGTAACAATGTTATTCAAAAAAGGAATTCTTCAAGCTGATGTTGCATTAATACATGTTTCTCCTCCTGATGAACACGGATTTTGCAGTTATGGCATTGACGTAGGAAATATAAAAACACCAGCTGAAAAAGCTAAATGTGTTATTGCTTTGGTAAATAAACAAATGCCGAGGGGATTAGGAAACAGCTTCATACACATTAACAAAATAGATTTTATAGTTGAAGCTGATGAACCATTGTTAGAATTACCTCAAGCTGATCCGGATGCAACTGACGAAGTTAAACAAGTGTACGACAATATTGGAAAACATATTGCAACTTTAATAGAAGATGGTTCTACAATTCAAATGGGGATTGGTGCAATACCAGATGCTGTTCTTCGTTACCTTCATGTTAAAAATGATCTTGGTGTTCATACTGAAATGTTTTCAGATGGATTGATAGAATTAATTGAAGAAGGAGTTGTGAATGGAGAAAAGAAGACTATTCACCCGGGTAAAATAATTGCTGGATTTGTCCTTGGAACCAGACGAGCATATGACTTTATTGACAACAATCCAATTTTCGAATTTCATCCTCAAGAATATGTAAATGATCCATTTCTAATTGCAAAGAATTATAAAATGGTTGCAATCAACTCTGCTATTGAAATAGATTTAACCGGTCAGGTATGTGCAGATTCAATTGGTACTAAATTTTATTCTGGTATAGGCGGACAAGTTGATTTTGTTCGTGGTGCAGCTCATTCAGAAGGCGGAAAACCTATTATTGCATTGCCTTCTGCCACAAGAGATTTAAAATTTTCAAAGTTAGTTCCTATGTTAAAACCTGGGGCTGGAGTTGTTACTTCACGCGGTGATGTTCATTATGTTGTTACAGAATATGGAATTGCGAATTTATTTGGCAAGACAATTCAAGAACGTGTGCGTATGCTAATTGAAATTTCACATCCAGCTTTTAGAAATGAATTAACTGAATACGCAAAAAAAACTTATAACATTTAATAGAGAAATTATGATTGCAGTTATTGGAGACATTCACGGTTGCTATTACACTCTTGAAGAACTTTATAAGCGAATTATAAGCGCATATCCAGATATTCCTTTTTATACAGTGGGCGATTTAGTTGATAGAGGGAACCATAGTTATGAAGTAGTGAAATTCTGTATGGAAAACAAAATAAAATTTTCACCTGGCAATCATGATTATATGTTTTATTATTTTTTCCATGATCCTTCAAGCGTATTTGCTAAATCTTGGTTTTTTAATGGCAATGAATCTACACTTGAATCATATGAAAACCATCAGGATGAAATGTTTAAACACCTTGAATTTATTAAGTCAGCACCGCTTTATTACAATTTATCAGACTGTTTTATTTGCCATGCTGGTATTTCAATAGAGTATCAAAACTTATTGCCAAATTATAAAAACAATCTCGAAGTGCTTGAGCCATTTATAGTAAGTGATATGAAATCCGATAGAGGAATAATGTGGACGCGAGATCAGCTGCTAAATTTAGGGAAGCTTCAAATTGTGGGACATACTACCAAAAAGGAAATTACGCTTGTAGAAGATTCCAATACAGTTTATCTGGATACTGGTGTTTTCCTCGGGAATAAATTATCTGCTGTAATTGTTCATGAAAGCAATGTAATAGAGACATTCGAAGAAAATACAAGGCTTGAAGATATTATAAAATAAATCCGGTTAGTGTTTTACATCCGGCAAGAGCCTGTCTAATTTACTGTTTAATGTTGTCCTGGGAATTCTTAATAGCTTAGCAGCCTGACTTATATTATTCTGACTTTTATTTAATGCCCACTGAATAATCTCTTTCTCCTTCTCCGAAAGGAAGTGGTCTAAAGAATTAAATTTTTCGAAACTTTCAGCTCTCTTTCCAAATTTTCCAGTATAATATGTAAGATCCAGAATTGTAGGATCAATTTCACCGCTGAAGGAAAGTGCGATCATTCTTTCTACAATGTTTTCAAGTTCCCGAACATTTCCCGGCCAGTCATACCGCATTAATTCAGAATAGACATTTTTATTCAGAAGCATGATTTTATCTTCTGCGAGATGTTTCCTAAAAAAATGCTCAACCAGCATCGGTATATCTTCTTTACGATCACGCAGCGGAGGAATTTTTAGTGGAATAATGTTCAATCTGTAAAACAGATCCTGCCTGAAGAGATTGTTATCTACCTGTTTTCTAAGATCCAGTTTTGTTGCGCAGATGATACGAACATCAATATTAATATTTTCACTGCCGCCGATCGGAGCCAATTCCCGTTCCTGAATTACTCTCAGGAGTTTTACCTGCATGCTTAAAGGGAAATCGTCGATATCATCTATGAACAGAGTTCCTTTGTTTGCTCTTTCGAAATACCCGACATGTTTTTTTACCGCTCCTGTAAATGCACCTTTTTCGTGACCGAATAACTCACTTTCCAGTAATGATTCTGGTATACTTGAACAACTGATTGCAATAAAACTTTCGTTTCTGCGCGGACTTGCTTTATGAAGTGCCCTGGCAACCATCTCTTTACCTGTACCGCTTTCACCTTCAATCAGTATTGTCGAATCGTTCATCGCAATCTGGTTTATAGTTTCCTTTAACTTTTTGATTGAAGGGGAATTCCCGATTATCGATTTATCTTCGAGCAGGCTTAACTTATTCTTAAGAGCTCTATTCTCGTAGATGACACTTTGGAGCTGACTTATATTTCGTAGTACTGAAAGCACTTTATCCGGTGAGAATGGTTTTGTGAGATAATCGTAAGCACCGGTTTTTAGAGCTGTAACAGCAGTGTCCACCGTCGCATAAGCCGTTATTAAAATAACTTTACAGGAAGGTGCTATTAAGCGGACATTATTCAGGATATCAATCCCGCTTAACTTCGGCAACCGCAGGTCAGTAATAACGACATCGGGTAATTTAGAATTGAATATGGCCATTCCTTCTTCACCGTCTTTTGCCGAGAAGACATCATAACCTTCTTTCTTAAGAGTGTTCGATAAAGAAATTCTAGTGATTTTTTCGTCTTCAATAATCAACAGTTTCATCATTCTTCTCTACAGGTAATGTTATTCTGAAAAAGGTTTCAATGTTTTCAACACTGTGAACATCTATTTTACCGCCATGAGATTCAATTATTCCGAGGCAGACTGAAAGTCCTAATCCTGTTCCGGTACCTATTTCTTTCGTAGTATAGAAAGGTTCAAAAATTTTCTTCAGATTTTCTGATGAGATTCCGGCACCGTTATCTTTAATCTCCATAAAAACAAACAGTTCGCTAAAGTTTCCGGTTGTAATTAGTATCTCCCCATTTGCAATGATCGCATCATAACTATTTAGCAATAAATTCATTACCACTTCCTGAAAAAGATGATTGTCAATTTTAACTCTGCCAAGATCTTCCCCGAGTTTTAACTTAATATCAATATTCTTTTCTTTCAGCCGGAAGTCGAATAGATTAACAACCTTTACAATCGAATCGTTAATATCAATGACGCCCTCGGAAGTAGATTGCTGTCGGGCAAAACCGAGCAGTTTTTTAACGACGGTTTCGATATTATCAATTCCTTCATTTATTAAATCAATATACTCCAACCACTGATTAATATTGTCAGGTTCTTTTTTGATTGCATATAAACAAGATTTAATTCCGTTGAGAGGATTGTTTACCTGGTGGGCAACACCTGATGCTAACCGACCGATTGAAGCAAGTTTCTCTGCCTGATTGATCTGCTTCTGTGCTTTTTCGAGTTCGTTTCTTGAAATATCGAGTCGGTTCTTAAGAAGTGCAAAGTGATTGTATAAGAACCCGATTTCGTCATTTTTTTCCGGTAGCGAGATTTTGAAATCTGAAACAAAATCTATTTTGTCAATTTCATGAACCAGCAGTTCAAGCGATGAGGTCATTCGCTTAATTGATAGAAAAAGGATCAGCAGGACAATTGAAGTAAGGAATATAGTTGCCCCTAACAACATGAAAAATGTACTGCTTATCTCCTCGAGGATCGGCTCTGCATTGAATCCGATTTTCGCGGAGCCCCATTTTTTCCCCGAAAGCATGAACAGCTCGTTTGCCTCTATTATCCAGCCGAATGTAGCATCTTCAAAAATCTTTATCTCTTCATATTTGGGAGCGGGAAAGTAGGGACCGATATTTGCCGAGGAATTGATAATTCCTTGACTGAAGAATCTGTATAAAATCAAACGACCGTCTCTATCATAAATTAATACATAGTTGACATTGCCTAAACGGTTTATAAAATTATCCACATAGGTCTCTAGAATATTTTCTTTTTGAAGAGTTCCGCTTTCCTCAAATATCAGAGCGTCGATTACAGTAACTGCAAATGTTTTGGTAATAGAAATCGCATTTTCCGATTCTTTATGGATGATTATATCACGCCATTTAATTAGAAGCACTGAAGAGATAACTAGCATCAACGCAATTATAACTACTCCAATGAGTAGAATTATCCTGATCTTCAAACTTGATTTTAATTTATTCATCCGTATCTCTTTTATTTGCTGATTAACCGGACAAAATTATAGTCTTCATCCCGGGCTTCAACAAATCCGTTTATAAATTCGGCATCCCATTCTTTTGTAATTTTTTCTCTATCGGGATTAAACTGATTAATCTCGAGTAGTGTTTTCTTCAGGGCATCAATTACAGTCTTCTGGTAATCAGCCGCAACTACTATTGGCGAGGTAGGTAACGGCTCCGAATATAAAATTATTCTAATCGAACCGTCATGTATTTTTTTAATTAGATACTCCCTTGTAACTCCAACATCATATTTACCTTTTACTACATTTAGAATAACGCTCTGATGATGGGGAAAATTTGTTATTTCAGCTAAATCTTTTTGGTGAATATTATTTTTCGGGAATTCATATTGAAGAAGCCAATTGCTCGAGAAAGATTCTATTGATGGCAATGCTAATTTTTTATGTTTGAGATCTCCAATATTATAAACCCCATCAGAAGATTTGGAAAAAAGGACTGAACGTGAAAAAGGTACGAAATTTTCATTGAGTGGTTTTAAAATCGGTATTACTCCGTGTTCTTTGTGTGCTTTTACATAAACGTATGATCCCAGGAATGCTGCAGAGACTTCCTTGTTGATAAGCATGTTCACAGCTTCGTTATAATCACTACTCAATTTTAATTCAAATCTGTAATCTGTTTTCGATGTTAAATAATCCAGGATTGGTTGATAACCTCTGTAAATTATGTTAGGCGGGTACCTTGAAATAACCGAAATAAAAACCACCGGTTTCTTTCTCGTTGTAGAATCGCTCACAGCATCACCCGGATTCACCCTTATCACCTGAGTAATGTTAAGAGCATAATTATAAAACAAAAATGTGAAAGCGATTGCTAATGAAATGATTCCGAGGATAGTCAATATTAATTTCTTTTTCTTCATATAAAACAACTTGCCTTTATTCTCAATCATCTTTATTAAAAAACGAGCCAGAAAAAAAATCTTATTTTCGCCCAAAATGAAGCTGTTTTAAGAAACAAGTTAAATGGTGACGACGAATCGTCGTCATTACGACTTTTATTCGTCACCTGCAAGATACTCTTTTCCCCGAATATTTGTATTAGGCAGAGAAAACGGAACAGTCTAATAGAATGGTCTATTGGCATAATCATTGCCGATTTGAGCCTACAAATCAAAAAATCAAGGGTAATGCTATGCAAGAAATAATTCCACGCTGGGAATGGAGAACTTTTACCAACGCCCTCGGAAAAGCTGAGGAGAACATCAGAAAACACCCTGAAGGAAAAACCCGCGAAAGCGATGAGGTTTACATCCTGTCAGAAGTTAGTATGGATAATACTAAAGTCCGTGATGACCTGATGGACATCAAGACATTACAGCAGGTGAATGAAGACAGACTTGAATTGTGGCTGCCAATTATGAAAGGTACATTTCCACTGCCCGTTTCGGAAATTGAAAAAGTATTCAAGTGTTTCAGGGTTTCTCTGCCGAAATTTGAGAGATCAGAATATACTTTTCAACAATATATAGATGAGGTTATCAAACCGATAAAACTACTTAAAGCTGTCAACGTTCATAAGAAAAGAATTGGATTCACAATAAATAACTGCATTGTTGAAATTGCTGAAGTCACAGTAGATGGAAAAGTAATTAAAACTGCTGCCGTTGAAATGGAAGATCCTGCAATGGTTATTAAAACCGTCCGTGAACTTGGATTAGATTCTTTCCCTAATATTAACTATCTGCGCGGATTGAAAAATCTTGTCGGCATGAAATAGGAGAATAAAAATGGCAAAAGAAACTGAACGTAAATTTTTAGTAACAGGTGAATTCAAAAATCAGGCTGTTAAAGAAACAAGGATTGTTCAGGGTTATCTTTCCTCTGTACCTGAAAGAACTGTCCGGGTTAGAATAAAAGGTGATAAAGGATTCATTACAATAAAAGGGATCGGAAATGCTTCCGGAGCCAGCCGTTACGAGTGGGAGAAAGAAATTCCCTCATCTGAAGTTGAAGAGTTATTGAAAATATGCGAACCGGGTGTAATCGATAAAACCAGATTTCTTGTTAAGTCCGGCAATCACACATTCGAAGTTGATGAATTTTATGGCGAGAATCAGGGATTGATCCTGGCCGAAATAGAGTTAAGCAGTGAATCGGAAACATTCGAAAAACCATCCTGGCTTGGTCAGGAAGTAACCGGAGACACGAAATATTATAACTCTATGCTGATGAAAAATCCATATACGAAGTGGTAGTACTTCAAGCGTTTATTCAACTTAATTATTGACGGATATAATTATGACGAAATTTGATCCACTTGATATGCACAATTACCGTATCGAAAAACTACCGAAACGGGAAATCTCAAATATTGAAAAATGGCTCGCTGCTGCAGGTATTATTCTGGCAATATTAGCTTTTGTTCTACTTGCATTTGTGATCAAATTACCATTTCTCTATTCTATTGAGCCGTCGCAGCTTGTAACCGATGCAGCAAAACATGCATATGAAAAAATGGGTACTGCATTGTTTATCAGAAGTAATGAATTTATGCTGGCAATTTTTGTTGCATCTATAATATTGTGGATGACTCAGGCAATTCCCAATTACCTTACTTCTCTGATGCTAATAATTGGTCTTGTGTTAACAGGTGTCCTTTCTGAAAAGACTGCCTATGCTCAATTGGGTCATCCGGTTATGTGGCTGAATATTATGTCCTTCGTACTTGCCAGTATGCTTGTTACTACAGGTCTTGCAAAGAGATTTGCTCTATGGCTTATAATAAAATTCGGGAAGAATGCCAGTACAATATTCTTAACATTTATTGTAATAAACCTGATCCTATCGGCATTTATTTCGGCAACGACAGCAAAAGCAGCAATACTGCTTCCGATTTTTATGGTTATCGCTGCAATTTATGGTGCTACGAGCGGAGAGGAAAAAACTAATTTCGGTCGGAGTATTGTATTACAGAATTTGCTGAATATTAATCTAGGTGCCGGTGCATTTGTAACAGGTTCCGGTGCAAATCTGATTGCAGCCGCGTTAATAGGCGGTGCAATTGGAGGCAAGATTTTCTTTGCCGACTGGATGATGGCGATGTTCCCGATGATGTTATGTCTTATGTTTGTTGGTTATCTGGTTGCAATGAAAATATTTTTTCCGTTAAAACCTGAAGAGAGAATTCCTCAAATTGAAGGCGGAATGGAGAGGCTGAAACAAGAATTCCATAATATGGGAACTATTACAGGACTTGAGATCAGATCGGCTATTATTTTTATTGTTATTCTTGGATTCTGGGCTACAGATAATATTCACGGAGTAAGCGCAACGGCCATTGCATTTGTTGGAGCAATTGTCGCATTACTTCCAGGAGTCGGTATTATTAAATGGAATGAAGTGGATATACCCTGGCATCTCATGCTCTTTTCTGCAGGTGCATATACTCTTGGTGCCGGATTGGATGCGACCGATCTTCCATCTATAAGTGTAAATGCGTTCTTCGATCACTTAGGAATAGGGGATGATACACATTTCTGGGTTTTGTATTTACTTCTTACAGGAGTAATGGTATTCAGTGCGCTCCTCTTTCAATCTAAAACTATGAGAACAATGATTTTTATTCCTATCGCGATCGGAGTGGCAAATCGGTTCGGATTTGAAGTTGTAAGTCTCGCTCTTCCAGTTGCTTTTATGATTGAACATGTTTACGTATTACCTTTTAACAGCAAACCTGCGGCTTTACTTTATGAAACCGGCCATTATTCATTAGCAGATACTTTCAAGTATGGATTAACTATGATGATTATTTCCTGGTTACTGATAATTATTGCCGGTGAAACATGGTTTAGATACCTCGGAATTACGCCTCACGGTGTATTCGGAATATTTTAGTGAATCAGTTAGTTAATAGTAATTAATAATAAATAGGTTTCATTATATGTCAATATTTCTAAAAAAGACTAAAAAACTAGAAATACAAATCGATGAGTATCTGGACCTAGTTATCAAAGGTGGATTGATTTTTAAACTTGGAATTAAATGTTACCTTGAAAATCAGCATGAAGCTTTTGAAAATTATTTAAAAGAACTTCGGGATATTGAAGAGAAAGCTGACGATCTTAGGAGGAATATCGAAGTCAAACTTTATACTAGGACTTTAATTCCTGAATCGAGAGGTGATGTTCTCGGTTTAATGGAAAGCTGCGATAAGGTGTTAAATATTACAACGGAAACTCTACTCGAATTTTCGGTTGAAATACCGATACTGTTCCCTCAGTTAAAAAGTGATTTTCTTGATATTGCCGAAAGTTCTATTGCATGTCTGGAAAATACAGTCAGCGGAATAAGATCCTATTTTAAAAACATTGATGCTGTACGAGATTATGTCACCAAAGTTCAGTTTTACCGGAAAGAAACAAATAAAATTGCAGAGAAGATAAAACGCACAATTTTCAGAACCGAGTATGAGCTTAGTCAGAAAATTCATACAAGGTATTTTACTTTTCATATTGAGCGTATTGCCGAACAGTCTGAAGATGTATGCGACCGTTTATCAATAGCAATAATTAAAAGGTTCGAATAGTCTTGGATATATCGATCTGGTTCTTCATAAGTAGCGGATTATTTCTCGGATGGTCGTTAGGCGCAAATCATGCGGTTAATGTCTTTGGTACTGCTGTTGTCTCTAAAATGGTCAGGTTCCGGACTGCAGCAATTATTGCGGGTATTTTTGTTATTCTCGGATCATTTATAAGCGGTTCCGGAACAACAAAAACTCTAACAGAACTTGGTGGAATAAATGCAATTGCCGGAAGTTTTACTGTCGCCCTGGCAGTTGCTATATCAATAACTGTTATGACAAAAGCTCAACTTCCTGTGTCTACTTCTCAGGCAGTAATTGGCGGAATCATCGGCTGGAATATTTTTACGGGGTCACCAACCGATTATAATTCGCTCTCTAAAATTATTTTAAGCTGGATTATTTCACCAGTTTTAGCGGGATTATTTGGATTCATACTCTACAAAATTGTTAAAAGATATTTAAAAATCTGGAAGATTCATTTACTTGAAATCGATAGTTATACAAGAATTGGACTGATTATTATAGGTGCATTAGCTTCATATTCGCTTGGAGCAAATAATATTGCAAATGTAATGGGTATGTTTGCAAGTGCACCGCTCTTTAACGAAATAAATATTAGTGGACTATTTTCAATCTCTGGTGTACAGCAGCTTTACTTATTGGGAGGACTTGCTATTGCTATCGGGATTATTACTTATGGAAGAAACGTAATGGAAACAGTTGGTAAAGATCTTTATAAAATTTCTCCAATTACCGGATTAATAGTTGTTACCGCAGAATTTCTTGTACTAACTCTGTTTACTTCTACCGAATTAGAATCATTATTGCTGAAATTGAATTTACCTACGATTCCTCTGGTACCACTTTCAACAACACAAGCCTTTATCGGAGCAATCCTTGGTGTTGGTCTTGCTAAAGATCCGCTTTCAATAAATTTCAGAGTTTTCGGAAAAATTAGTTTGGGCTGGATTATTGCTCCACTTAGTGCAGGAATTATTACTTTCATTCTTCTTTTCTTTGTACAGAATGTATTTGAACAGAAAGTAATTAATCCGGTTCCTTATGAAATATCGAAATCAGTAGTCCAAAAACTGAAAGAAAAAAATATTGATACAAGCAATCTTACAGATCTTATTGGTAAGAGATTTTATAATAAAAAAATATTTAGGCAGGAATTACTATCTAAATCCAAATTTGACAATGATCAGATCTTTGCGATTTTCCAATATGCAATTGTAGATAGTTTTAGAGTCGATTCAGTTGCAGCAAAAAATGTATTGTCCACAAACCAATTCTCCAGTTCTCAGATTAATCATTTAAAAACATTTCATGGTATTTCTTACAGTCATAAACATGATTTAGAATCTGATCTTTTTTCAGACTCTTCATTGTGGGAAATTACAGGTAACAAGATTGCAGATAAATCAATTTTGGAAAAGAAATTATTAATCGAGAATCTTTTCCGGATTAAAGAAAAAAATAATTCATCAATTAAATAATAACAAACTAATATGCGAGGAGAAAAAATGAAAGTAGGTCATAAGCTATTGCTGGTTGTTTTGATCTCTCTGTTTTCAATTCTGAATTTTTCTGAATTGATTGCACAGGATTCTAAAGTCCCCGGCGGGGAAGAAAAGATTGCCATGAGCGTTGATCACAGAAATGGGAAGCTGGTATTTGAATCAAAGGATGGTGATTTCAGGTACTGGTTCGATTCTAGAGTCCAGTTCGACGGGGCCTGGTATTTCGAAAACAAAAACGCTATGAGCAACGGAGTTACATTCAGAAGGCTGACATTCGCATTGAAAGCTTTAATGTGGAAGCAGTGGGAAGCTGAAATTGATTTAGATTTTGCTGAACAAGTCGACACAAAATCTCAGATTGATTTAAGGGATGCGTTTGTTAAATATACTTTTCCGAATTTCAATTTTACTATTCAAGCCGGACACTTTAAGGAACCATTTGGTATGGAAAGACTCGGTAGTTCAAGACTATTAACATTCCTTGAAAGAAGTGCAATTACAAATGCTATCGCTTTAGGAAGAAGAGTCGGTATCTCCGCACGTTATTGGACAGATTACATGCAAATAACCGGTGCAATTATGGGTCATGAAACCGGAACCCGAATCGATAAAGGACAGAGAGACGAAGGTTACTCAACAAACCTTAGAGCTTCTTTTGCTCCAATTAACAAACATGGTGAAAACCTTCATATCGGTTTAGCCGGTTCATATAAAATTCCTGATGCTACTTCCGAACTTAAACCGAATACTATCGAAATCAGTGCGAGGACAGAAACTTATGTGTTTAACCCAAAATTTCTGCACACCGGTGATATAGCTGACGTAAATTATTATTTAAGATACGGTGCGGAATTAATGTACATCAATGGACCTTTCTATATTCAGAGCGAATTTATGGGTGCAAATATTCATAGGTGGTATAACAAACCTACAGTAGATCTTAAAGGCGGTTACTTAACAGTTAGCTATATGCTGACTGGTGAAACCAGATACTACTATGTTGACGAGGGTGAAACTGGTCCGATTGAAACGCCAAAAAATTCTATCGGAGCTATTGAAATAGCTGCCCGTTACAGCATTAATGACCTAAACGATTTTGATGCCGGCGTTAGAGGCGGTAAATCGAATCAGTTAATGCTCGGCCTCAATTACTACCCCAACTCAAGCATCAAATTACAATTCAACTATTCAATTGTAGATTTAGATGATTATGCAACAAGAAAGGGTAACTTGAGAGGAAATGATGATCACTCATTCGTTCAAATGCGTATTCAAGCATCATTCTAATTTTACAAGGAGAAAAAAATGAAAATTCGAATTGCTTTATTATTTTTGGTTGCTTCTATTGCTCTGATGTCTTGCTCAAGAGAAGAACCAACCATTACCGAAACAGTTGTACAGCCGACTATTATTAAAATGAATGAAATTTATTCACGTGGTGTTGCAGATAATCCCGACTGGCTTGAAATTTATAATGCAGGAACTACAACAGTGAATATCGGAGGATATAAAATATATGATTCCGGCGGACAGAGTGGTACAAAACCAAAATTGGAAATACCAGCTGGCACCTCTCTACCAGCAAAAGGATTTTATGTTATGGTTACAGACATAGCTTTATCCGTTAATCCGGCAGGATTTGGTTTATCAAGTGGTGGGGAAGAAGTTTGGCTTGAAGATAAGTCAGGCACAGTAATAGATAATGTTGTTTTCACAGCAATGGAAACAACACAGTCCTATAGTCGAATTCCCGACGGTGGTAATTGGGCACTAACAAATACAATAACACGCGGAGCTACAAATAAATAATTTAATGCAGGCCGCCTCTGAGCGGTCCATTTCTATTATGAATAAACTTATAATAATCATACTGTTATTCATCTCATTGTCGTGCCAGAGAAATCAACCCAGTACAAGTATTACAGATCCGACGATACAAATCCTTAAGCAGATAGCTTCATACCCAATCAATGTTCCTGAGCCGTCCGGACTTTTTTATAATTCAAAAACAAATTCACTTTTTACTGTCTCCGATGGTAATGGAACAGTCTATGAAATCAATTTTAATGGGAGTGTATTACGCTCTTTAATGATCCCAAGCTCCGACCTTGAGGGAATTACATATTCAGCTAATAATGATACGATGTATGTTGTAGAAGAAACTAACAGACTCGTTTCAAAATATTTAGCCGACGGCAGGAAATTGAGTTCATTTTCTGTGAATGTTGCGACTGCTCATAATAATGCACTGGAAGGAATTACAGTCGATAATAGCAATCATCTTTTTATAATAAATGAAAAGAGTCCGAGGATGATTCTTGAGTATGCCGGTCAGAAGGAAATATCACGGAAAGAGATTGATTATGTATCCGACCTTTCCGATATTTTTTATGAAAGAAATACAAACAGCTTCTGGATTGTAAGCGATGAATCTCAAAAAGTAATCTGGTTATCAAGAGACTTTAATTTAATTGGGCAATGGAGTATACCCTTTACAAAAGGGGAAGGTATTACTATTCATAATAATATAATTTATATTGTTAATGATGCTACAAATACTTTATACGAATTTGAAAGACCAAATTAGTTGATACGAAAATGAAATTTTCTGTGCAGTTAATTGAATATAGTTCATCAAATTTATTTTAAAATGGAGGTTTCATGAAAAAACTATTTCTACAATCAGTTATTTTCATTCTATTTGTCTCGGGGTTGGTAATGGCTCAAACTTCTGTGATCAAGATGAATGAAATTTACTCCCGCGGAGGATCAACAGTACATCCGGACCCTGACTGGATTGAAATTTATAACATGAGCAATGCAGCTGTTGATATTAGCGGTTATAAAATTTATGATAACGGGGGACAAGCAGGGACAAAACCGAAACTTACTATTCCATCTGGTACTTCTCTTCCAGCAAAAGGATTCTATGTTATTGTAACTGATATTTCAACTTCTATTAATCCAGCCGGGTTTGGTTTATCGAGTGGTGGTGAACAAGTATGGCTGGAAGATGCAGCTGGTACATTGGTTGATAATGTCACTTTTCCTTCCATGACTGAGACACAAACTTATGGAAGAGAATTTAACGGCTCGAACTGGAAATTATTGAATACCATGACCAAAGGACTGTCGAATAGTGTAATTGTAATGAATGAAATTTATTCAAGAGGCACGACTTCAGATCCGGATTGGATTGAATTATATAATAGCAGTAGTAGTGCAGTTGATATCAGCGGTTATAAGATATATGATAGTGGCGGACAAGGCGGAACAAAACCTAAATTAGGTTTCCCGGCAGGTGCTTCAATTCCGGCTAATGGATTTTATGTTATAGTTACAGATATTCCTACTGCAACTAATCCGGCTGGATTCGGATTATCAAGCAATGGTGAGGAAGTTTGGCTGGAAGATAATAGTGGAAATGTAATAGACAATTATACCTTTGGCTTAATGACCGAGACACAATCTGTTTCCCGTAAACCAGATGGCGGTAACTGGACACTTGCAAATACTATTACCAAAGGTAAAACAAATGGTCTTCCAACGAGTGTTGAAATAAATAATACAATGCCGGTGGAATTCACATTATTACAGAATTATCCCAATCCGTTTAATCCGTCCACAATTATTACTTATAACTTAACAGTTGGAAATAATACAACTCTTAAAGTATATGATATACTGGGAAGGGAAGTAGCCTCTCTTATTAATGAATTCCAGAATCCTGGATCTTATAAAGTTACCTTTGATACACGAAATCTTAACGGCAATATTCTTACCAGCGGAATCTATTTCTATCAATTGAAATCAGGTCTTTATTCAATTACGAAGAAAATGTTACTGATGAAATAATATTTCATATTCCCAATTT
>VGVY01000018.1 GCA_016873835.1 Ignavibacteria bacterium | reverse complement strand
TATTTCTGCAATAATATTTTTTCCAGTCAATTATTATGTTGAATATATTTTAGAGCACAAATACAATTTATCGAACCAAACTTTTTGGAAGTGGATTTGGGAAAACACAAAAGGAATGTTAGTCGGATTAGTAATTGGATTACCACTACTCGTCATGTTTTATGTAGTTCTAATTTATTTTGGTGAATTGTGGTGGCTCCCTTTTGGAGTTTTAATGTTTATAGTTTCAGTCATCCTTGCTCGGATTGTTCCAATAATAATCTTACCAATATTTTATAAAGCTACACTAATTGAGGATGAAGAATTAAAAGAGAGAATTATCTCACTGTCAAATTCTGCTGGAATGAAAGTAGGAAATGTATTTAAATTTGATATGAGCAAGAACACCAAGAAAGCCAACGCTGCATTTACTGGAATTGGAAAATCGAAACGGATTTTACTTGGTGATACTCTTCTTTCGAATTTTTCTGCTGATGAAATTGAAACGGTAATCGCTCATGAGCTTGGTCATTATAAAAAGAAACATATATTGATCAATATTATAATCAGTACTGTGTTTAGTTTTATCACGTTCTATATTATTTCAATTCTTTATTCAAAAACATTATATCTGTTCAACTTTGAATCAATTTATCAGATAGCAGCATTACCTTTGCTTGTTCTTTGGGCAAGTTTAATTGCGCTAATTATTACTCCAATTTCAAATATTATTTCTCGTAGATTCGAATATGAAGCTGATCAATATGCTGTTGAATCGACCCAAAAACACGATGCTTTTATATCTGCATTAGAAAAACTAACTGAACAAAACCTTGGTGATAGTGAACCACATCCACTGGTAGAATGGTTATTTTATAGTCATCCATCTTTATATAAACGGATAGCACATATTAAGTCCCATCAAAATTAGTTTCAAAAATAAATTTATTACTTATATTTGCATATAAGATAATAGGTGTGTTATCTAGTAATGATTAATCGATTTAAGTACGCAATATTAATTCTGTTAAGCATTGTATTTATTGGAAGCTGTACATTCGATGATCCAAACCTAAATGAAACTACAGATTCAGGTTTAACACCCAATCCTCAGCCAAATCCAACTACATCAGCTCCAAACAATCCTTCACCTTCGGATGGAGCTATCAATCAGTTATTATTTGTTACCCTTTCTTGGCAAAGCGATAACGCAGTTGACTTTGATGTTTACTTGGGAGAATTAAATCCTCCATTAATAAAATATACAACGACAACTAGTAAATCCTATTTAACTCCGCCGCTTAAATATGATACAAAGTACTATTGGAGAATTGTTGCAAGATTTGCTGATGGAAGTCTTAAAGCTGGACCAGTTTGGTCGTTTACAACACTGCCGGCTACATTTCCTACTGCTAATGGATTCGCTCTTATACACCATAAAACATCAATTAATTTACCAAATGTAGTTGAATCAATAGTTCAAGTTCTTGATCTTAATGGTGAAGGTGTTGATTTTTTAAAGCAAACAGATTTTGAAATTTTTGAAAATGATTTGCCACTTTCAATTGCTGAATCCGGATTAACAATTACAAGAACTCCAATTGTACCGTTTACAATTAAAACTGTGTTGTTACTCGACAATAGTACTAGTCTTCAATCTGATTTAACTAAAATCAAAAATTCTGCAGTAACTATTGTTAATGGTTTACGCCCAACTCAAGAATTTGCGGTTTATCAATTTTCTGATAAGCAATATTTGATTCATGATTTTTCACAAAATATTAATTCATTAACAAATGCAATAAATACTCAATTTGTAATGGGAGTTAAATCCACTGATTTTTATGGATCAATAAAATTTGGTGCTTCACTTTGGGAAGACGATTTAAAATTACCAAAGTTTATACAAGGATGTCTCGTAGCTATTTCTGATGGTGAAGATACACAAGGATCAACTTCATTAGCAGATGGGTTACATTCTGTCCATAATAAATTATCATATACAGTTGGACTTGGCTCAACAATTCAACCAGAAATAATTAGAGCTTTTGGAACTGGCGGAACATTTAAAATTGGTGAAGAACAAAATATTATCAACAGATTTGTTGAATTAGAAAAGTCAATTCAAAAAAAGGCAAGTAGTTTTTATACTATTACTTATAATAGCCCAAAGCGAGGGGATAGAAATCATAATTTAAAAATCCGAATAAAGAATAATTTGTATTCTGGCGAGAAATCATTTGTAATTACTTCTTTTAACAGTGCCGGATTTTTTTAGGACATATTTATTATGGCAGTAACAATTGAAGATGTAAAATACATAGCTAATTTATCTCACTTGAAATTTGATGAAAAGGAGTTAGAATCATTCACTCATCAATTTAATGAGATATTAACTTTTTTCGAAAAGCTTAATGAATTGAATACTGATAATGTTGTACCGCTTTCGCACCCGGTCGAAAATGTAAACGTTTTCAGAGAAGATGTTTTAGTATCATCTGTTGAAAGGGAAGAAGCTTTAAAAAATTCTCCCGATAGAAATGACAATTATTTCAAAGTCCCGAAAGTAATTAATAAATAACTTTGCAATATGATAATTGGAATTATTCCCGCCCGATTTGCTTCAACTAGATTAATGGGAAAACCATTGGCAGATATTGGTGGAAAGCCAATGATACAACACACCTGGCAGAATGCTAAAAAATCAAGGTTAATTGATAAAGTAGTAATTGCAGTTGATGATGAAAGAGTTTTTCAAGTAGCAAAAAATTTTGACGCAGAAGTTTTTATGACGCCTAAAAATATATCTACTGGCTCTGACCGAATTGCTTATGTAACAGAACAAATTGAGGATGCTGAGGTTATTATTAATATTCAAGGAGACGAACCATTCATAAAAGGGAAAATGATTGATGAAGCAATAGAACCACTATTATTTGATAAAAAAGTCAGTGTTACAACTCTTGCCAAAAGAATTACTTCCGTTGAAGAAATGAAATCACCTTCAGTAGTAAAAGTAGTTTTTGATTACAACAATTTTGCAATGTATTTTTCAAGAGCGCCTATTCCATTCGCAAGGGAGGCAAGAACAAATCTTCAAAGGATTGAAACAGCAGAAATGTATAAACATATTGGGCTTTATGTTTATCGAAGAGATGCATTGCTAAGTTTTAGTGTTTCAAAGCCCACAGATTTGGAACATGTGGAAAAATTAGAGCAACTTAGATTTTTAGAATACGGCTTTAAAGTGAAAGTTGTTGTTACTGAATATGACAACCTTTCTGTTGATACACCCGCTGATTTGGACATTGCACGGAAATTTTATTCTAAAAATCAAAAAATGTCCGACAAAACAGCAAAAGGGAAATAAACTAAAATTGTCTTTTCCAAAGTCAGATGTTATTTTTACATTATTAAAATTGAAATTTGTAAAAGGCTTATGATGGTTCAAAAAATTAGAGTGTTGATTGCAAAAGCTGGATTGGATGGGCATGACAGAGGAGCTAAAGTTGTTGCTGCTGCTTTACGTGATGCTGGGATGGAAGTAATTTACACCGGGCTCCGTCAAACTCCAGAAATGATTGTCGAAGCTGCTATTCAAGAAGATGTTGATGCAATTGGAATAAGTATTCTTTCTGGTGCCCACATGACACTTTTTCCGAAAATACTTAATCTAATGAAAGACAAAAATGTAGATGATATTCTTTTGTTTGGAGGCGGAATTATTCCAGACGAGGATTTAAATAAATTAAAATCTATGGGAGTAGGGGAACTGTTTACTCCCGGCACTACTACATCAGAAATTATTTCCTTTTTGAAAGAATGGGTAGAAAAACATCCTAAGAATTAATTGTTAACACATATCTTTAACCGATTTTTAATCAAAAGTTTACTTCTTAATCTTGTCCATATAAGTTTATTAAAATTAATAGAATCATTAAATTTCAATCCGAAAAAATAATTTCACATGACATTAAGTACAAAGAAAAGAATAATTTTTATTGATATGATGCGAGCCTTTGCGGTTTTGATGATGGTTCAAGGGCACACAATTGATGTTTTTTTATCTGATAGCTTTCGTAATACAGATTCGTTTATATTTTTTTTATGGAACATGAATCGAGGGCTTACCGCGCCAATCTTTATGTTTTCATCTGGTGTTGTGTTCACATATCTTTTACGATTAAATCGAATGCCATTTTATTTTAATCCACGAGTTAAAAAAGGTTTGAGGCGGTTTGTTTTACTGGTATTAATTGGATATTTATTAAGATATCCAACATTTACCGTTCTGGATTTTAGTTTAGTTACTAAAGCTCAATGGTATTCTTTTTTTACTGTTGACGCATTGCACTTAATTGGTTTTGGATTGTTATTTATTCTCTGTTTGGCTTTTATTGCAGAAAAATTCAATATAAGTGATTATGCAGTTTTTAGTTTTGGAGCGCTTTTATTTTTTACTCTTTTTCTATTTACAGAAAATATTAGTTGGATAAATTATTTACCGCTTCCCTTTTCAGCCTATTTATATCATGGTACCGGTTCTTTATTTCCGTTTTTTCCATGGGCTGGATATGTGATTTCTGGAGCGGTGTTGGGATGTTATTTAGCCAGAAATCCAAATTCATTTGCTTCAAAGAATTTTTCTGTCCGCCTTTTTGTATTTGGAATATCGTTTATTGCTCTATCTCAAATAGTCGAGTTACTGGAATTATATATACTTCATAGAGATTATATTTGGACAGATAATATCCATGTAATATTTTGGCGAATGGGATGGGTTGTTTTATTAAACAGCTTTATGTCTTACTTAGCGCTCAAATTAAAGAACATTCCAGATTTAGTGAAACAAGTAGGCAAACATACATTATTAGTTTACGCCGTTCATGTAATAATATTGTATGGAAGCGCATGGGTGCCTGGATTGAATTTAATTTTTTCAAGAAATATGGATATTTATTCTTCTATCGTTGCAGCTATTGTAATGATTTTTTCTATGTTGCTAATGGTTATTGGTTTAGAAAAGTATAAATTGCATCGAAAAAATAAACTTGCAACTGCTTAATCAGTATGGAGTATAAGTGGGTAAAAGATCTGAAAATTTGACTCCAATTGTCAATGACGAAGAAAAAAAGATTGAGCAAACACTAAGGCCAAAATTTTTTGGAGAATTTTTAGGTCAATCAAAAATAACTGACAATCTTAAAGTTTTTATTGGCGCTGCTAAAAAAAGAAACGAAGGACTTGACCACGTTCTTTTAACTGGACCTCCAGGCTTAGGAAAAACTACTTTAGCGCATATCATTGCAAATGAAATGGGTGTAAAAATAAAAGTGTCATCCGGACCCGTTTTAGAAAAACCTGGTGATCTTGCTGGAATTTTAACGAACCTTGAAGAAAAATCTGTTCTATTTATTGATGAAATTCATCGGCTCAGTCCAGTTATAGAAGAATATCTATATTCAGCTATGGAAGATTATAAACTTGATATCATGATTGACAGCGGACCTAGTGCAAGAACCGTTCAAATTAAATTGCCGCATTATACTTTAATTGGAGCAACAACTCGTGCTGGACTTTTAACTGCTCCACTGCGGGATAGATTTGGTATTAAATCACGTCTCGATTATTATGAAAGCGACTTAATTCAAAAAATCATTAATCGTTCTGCCAATATTCTTAATATTGAAATTTCATCGGAAGCTGCAATTGAACTAGCAAAACGTTCACGCGGTACCCCAAGAATTGCCAACAGACTTTTAAGAAGAACAAGAGATTTTGCAGACTATGAAAATAAAAACTCAGTTGATGTTGAAGTAACAAAAAAAGCACTGAAAGCTCTCGAAGTTGATGAATTTGGTTTAGATGAGATGGATAAAGAAATAATATTAACTATAATAGAAAAGTTTAATGGCGGTCCAGTTGGTTTAAATACTTTATCAGTTGCTGTGAATGAAGATTCAGGAACAATTGAAGAAGTTTATGAACCTTTTTTAATTCAACAAGGATTTATTCAAAGAACTCCACGCGGAAGAGAAGCAACAGATTTAGCTTATATAAGGTTCAATAAAAAACGTGGGAAGTTTAGAGATCAAGAAAGTTTTTTTTAACATAAAATAAATTAATGGTTAAAGTAAAAAACATATCGATCGGAAATGGATTGCCTTTTGTTTTGATTGCTGGCCCTTGTGTCATTGAAAACGAATACATAACATTCCATACCGCTGAAGAAATAAAAAAGATTACGGAGAGCTTAAACATCCCATATATCTTTAAATCCAGTTATAAAAAAGCAAATCGAACAAGTTTAAATTCATTTTCTGGATTAGGATTAGATGAAGCACTAAAAATTTTAGAGAAGGTTAAAAAAGAATTTGATTTACCAATTTTGACAGATGTTCATACTGAAAATGAAATCAACTCTGTTAATACTATTGCCGATGTGTTGCAAATCCCGGCTTTTCTATGCCGGCAGACAGAATTATTAATTGCTGCTGGTATGACCGGCAAGGTTATAAATGTTAAAAAGGGTCAATTTGTAGCACCACATGATGTAAAACATATTGCTGAAAAAGTTGAATCAACTTCCAATTCGAATATAATGTTTACTGAACGCGGAACAACTTTTGGATATCATAATCTCATTGTTGACATGCGAAGCTTAACTATAATGAAAGAATTTGGCTATCCAGTTATAATGGATGCTACACATGCGGTTCAAATTCCAAGTCATGGTGGGAAAAGCGGAGGAGAAAGGAAATTTATTTCTGTCTTGGCAAAAGCATCTGCTGCAGTTGGAATTGATGGATTGTTTTTAGAAGTTCATCCTGATCCAAAAAATGCTTTAAGCGATTCTGACAGTCAAATGCCGCTTTCAGATTTAAAATCATTGTTAAGTCTAATTAAGAAAATAGATTTTGTAGTTAAGAATGAAAGCTAACATTCTCAAAAAATTATCAGAAATTAAATTATATCTTTTTGACCTTGAAGGTGTACTAATTCATAAAAATAATTTTACTGATGAGGATCAAAATCGTTTTTTTATTTTGATCGAAGAAGTTTGCAATAAGTTATCAATCCAGAATAAAAAAATTGGTATTGTTACCGCTCGGGGCGAGGATCAATTTGTTTTGAAACTAAGAGAAATTCTAAAGTGCGAAGTTATTTCTTCATCAATAGAAAAAGTATCTTCTGTAGATAAATTAGTACTTCAACTTTCCATGAATTATGATTCAGTATTTTATGCTGGTGATGATATTCTCGACATTCCACTTTTAAAAAAATGCGGCTTATCTGCAGCACCATCAACTGCAAGAAGAGAAGTAAAACGAATTGTTGATTTTACATTTAAAAGTAATACGGCTATAGAAATTTTTGATGAATTATTTTTTAATGTAAACGAAATGAAAACAATTACACATTAAATTGGTTATTAATTTTGGAGCAATTGTGTCTGAAGAGCAAATAATTTCAAAAGGAAAACAAGTTATAAAGATTGAGGGCGAAGCTGTTCTTGGACTGATTAACAGTATTAATCAAGATTTTTTACGTGCTGTAAAATTAATAATGGATTCAAAAGGAAGGGTGGTTTTTACTGGAATTGGTAAGTCGGGTATTATTGCAAGAAAAATTGTATCTACATTTAATTCAACTGGCACAGCTGCAATTTATATGCATCCAACAGACGCTCTACACGGTGATCTCGGGATGGTTAGAAAGGAAGATGTTGTAATAATTATTTCCAAAAGCGGTTATACCGAAGAGCTAAGTCAATTAATCCCAATGTTCAAAAGAATACATGTTACAATTATTGGAATGCTTGGGGATACTAAATCGCAGCTTGCCTTAGACTGTGATATTGTATTAAACGTGAGCATAAAAGAGGAAGCTTGTCCGCATGATTTAGCGCCAACTGCCTCTACAACAGCAGCACTTGCGATGGGTGATGCATTAGCAGTTACTTTATTAGAATTGCGCGGATTTACTGCCGATGATTTTGCTTTGCTTCACCCTGGAGGAAGTCTTGGTAAAAGACTTTCATTAAAAATTGATGAGATAATGATTAAAGGAAATGATATTCCAATTGTAAAAGTAAATACTTCAATTAAAGATGTGATTTTTGAAATTACTTCCAAACGATTAGGAATGGCTTGTGTTGTAAATGATTATGAAGAACTAATGGGAATTGTAACAGATGGTGATTTGAGAAGATTATTGGAACGTACATTAGACATTAAAAATCTCAAAGCTTCCGAAATTATGACGCCAAATCCAAAAACTATATCTAAAGAATTTCTCGCTTCTTTTGCCATTCAACAAATGGAAAAATATAATATAACATCACTTATTGTTGTAAATGCCAAAAATCAGACTGAAGGCGTTGTACATTTGCATGATGTAGTAAAGCTTGGGCTTCAATCAAGATGAAATTATTTTTTCTATTCTTAAGTATAATTTTTTTTATTTCATGCACTGAAGATAAAATACAGCCGCAGTTACAAAATCAAGTCGGTACAGAAGAACTCCCATCTCATGAAAGTTGGTCCTCAAAAATTACATTTACTGAATTTGGAAAGTTGAAAGCAGTTCTTTTTTCAAATCATTTAAAAAAGTATGATATAAAACGAGCAACATATCTTGAAGGTGTAAAAATTAATTTCTACTCAGACCAAAAAATTGTTTCAACATTAACTTCGAAACGAGGAAGAGTTGATGATGTAACACAAGATATGTATGCTATTGATAGTGTTGTTGCTGTTAATGATAGTGGTACTGTTTTAACAACCTCAGAACTAAAATGGCGTAATAACGATGAAAAAATTATAACGGATAAATTTGTAAAAATAGTTTCTACTAAGGAAATAATTGAAGGATATGGTTTAGAATCTGACCAGCAGCTAAGAAATTATGTAATTTTTAATGTTACTTATTCCGCAGTTAATTCAGAGAAGAAATGATTAGACGAAAGCTCATAATATTTTATTTTCTAGTTTTTCCTTTTATTAGTTATGCGCAAGCAGATAATGTCATTAAAGTAATTGGGGATAGTCTTGTTGGAAAAGTTATTAATGGTGAAAGTATACGAGAAGTGCATGGAAATGTTGTTCTCACTCAAGGTAAAGTAAGAATTACTTGTTTGAAGGCTGTTCAATATCTCGCAAAAAATGAAGTGGAATTATTAGGAAAGGTAATTGTTGTTCAAGACAGTATAGTTATCAAAACCTCATCCGGTTATTATTATGGGGATAGCAAAACAGCATATTCAAATTCCGGTGTAAGTTTGTTTGATGGACATATTAAACTTGAATCACGAAATGGTTTTTATTATACAAACGAAAAGAAGGCATATTTTTTTGATAGTGTTATTCTAAAAGATAAAGGATCAACGCTGAGGACAGAAAGGCTTCATTATTTTAATGATGATGACAAACTAATAGCATCAGGGAATGTAAAAGTTGTTGATTCAACTTCCACTGTTTATTCAGATAGTCTGATTCATAATAGAAAGGATCAGATTTCATTTGCATTTAAAAACGTAAAAGTATTTGATCCAAAAAATAAACTAGCAATTTTTGGTAATAATCTGGAAAATTATCAATCAGAAAAATATTCAAAAATGATTGGTAATCCATTGATGATTAAAATTGATACAACAGATAACGGAGAGCTAGATACTTTGTTTATTTCTGCCCGAATAATGGAATCATTTAATGACAGCACAGATAAACTTATAGCAACTGACTCTGTAAGAATATTTAGAGGGGAAGTATCTTCGGTAAATAACTACACGTTATATTTTAGAAATAAAGACAATTTACTTACATTGAAAAGAGAAAATGATATTTTACCTCCAGTATTGTGGAATGAAAACTCACAATTAATTGGCGATACTGTAAACATTTTACTTGAAGATAATCGTCTCAAGGAAATGAAAATCAATTCAAATGCTTCAATCGTTTCTGTTAATAAAAAATATGACAATAAATTCGATCAAATTTCTGGAAAGCAAATAAAATTGTTCTTTGGTGAAATTGGTCTTGAGAGAACCGAGGTATTCGGTAGTGTGTTGAGTATATATTATCTTTTTGAAGATGGAGAGCCAAACGGATTACTTAAATCGAGTTCGGAAAATGCTTTTATTTACTTTAATGAGAATGAAGTATCTGATGTTAAATTTTACGGAAATCCGTCTTCGGAATATCATCCAGAAAATATTATTATTGGAAAAGAAAAAGAGTTTACAATTCCAACTTTTAGAATTATTGAAAATAGACCTAATAGAGAATCATTTTTAAGTGAGCGTAGTAGTTTATTACTTTCATTAATTAAAGAGATTGAAGCATATGGAAAATAAATTATTGCTCAGAAGTGAAGAATTAAAAAAAGTCTACAAAAAAAGAGCGGTTGTTAATTTAGTTTCTGTTTCCGTTGAGCAAGGGGAAGTAGTTGGATTACTTGGACCAAATGGAGCTGGTAAAACGACAACTTTTTATATGATAGTTGGAATGATTAAACCAAATAATGGGAAAGTTTTTTTTGATAATACTGAAATTACGCTTGAACCAATGTATAAAAGAGCTAAAATGGGTATCGGTTATTTGCCTCAAGAAGCGTCTGTGTTCAGAAGATTGAGTGTTGAAGATAATATATTGGCTATCTTGCAAATGATTGAATTAAGTCCTAAAGAAAGAAAAGTTCGATTAGAAAAATTAATTGAAGAACTTGGTATCGGACATGTTAGAAAAAGTTTTGGATATCAGTTAAGCGGCGGCGAAAGAAGAAGAACCGAAATTGCAAGAGCATTGGCAACTGAACCTAAATTTATACTTTTGGATGAACCATTTGCCGGAATTGACCCAATTGCCGTTGAAGATATAATGACAATTGTAGCCAACTTGAAACACAAAGGAATTGGTATATTAATAACAGATCATAATGTTCATGAAACCCTTAGTATTGTTGATAGAGCATATATTTTAATTAATGGCGAGATATTTAAAGAGGGGACAGCAGAACATTTGGCTGATGATGCGGATGTACGTAAACTTTATTTAGGTGAAAAATTTAGGTTAGATAGGTACTCATAACATCAAGAGAAAAATAAATAAGAAACAATTGATACGACTATAACATAAAGAACTATTAAGAAAATCTTTTTTAATCTCTTCTTCATAATCAACTTTTTTTGGTAACGCCATGTAGCAGTTTTATCTCGCTGATAATCACCTTTTTCAATCGACCAGTTATAGTAATTCGGGGTCTGCTTCTCTTTTTCTTTCATATTGGTATTTGAATTATACATTTTAGTTTAAATAATTATTTTGGAAGAATTTACTCCCGTTAACAATGAATTCATTAATAAAATTCAACAAATAATTATTTATTGAATTCTCTAATGATTTTTTGAATTTCCTCTTCGCTAATACCAGTTCCTAAAACAACATTTTTTGTTGAACCAGCTTTTCTGCTTACATTATCAAGAGGATTTGTAACTGGATTACCAGCTCGGGCTCTTAATCTTTCCTCAATCTGTTTAGTAAAATTACCCGAGGGCTGAGTACTTTTTGCACTAAATGATTGCGGTAGATCGAATGATGTTACGCATTTTCCAGAATTAACTGGATTTACTTCGAAAGCTAATGTCTTTACATTCATTAAATGCATTGCAGTTACATTTTCTGATACAATTGAACCACCCCAAGTGCCAGGTCCTAATGTCATTGAAGGCATTAATCCAGTCGTATAACCAACTGCACCAACTGAGGAAGGTGTATTAACTACAATTCTAAAAGCTGGTTTTTCAAGTGCAAATTTCATAATAACTTCTTTATCATTGGAATGAATTGCAAGCGTATGACCAATCCCTCCAAATTCCAACAACTCTATACATCTGTGGCATCCTTCAAGCCAGCCGTCAACTGTATAAAATGCTAACATTGGTGAAAGTTTTTCTATTGATAATGGTTCATCTTTTCCAACTTTTGTGCATTCTGCCATTAACACAGTAGTGTTATTAGGAACAGAAAAGCCAGCGTAATTTGCAATCCACGGAGCTGGCTTACCTACTATATCTGCATTTAGTTTTGCACCGCGCGCAACTGAGTTTTCTAATTTTTTCTTCTCCTCTTGTGATACAAAATAGCAACCATTTCTCTTCGCTTCTTCAATCACTTTATCTCGTAAAGGTCTGTCAACAATCATAGCTTGTTCTGATGAACATAAAACTCCATTATCAAAAGTAGTTCCAAATACAATATCTGCAACAGCTTTTTGATAGTTCGCAGTTCTTTCAATAAACGCCGGGACATTACCGGCTCCAACGCCATATGCCGGTTTACCGGCACTATATGCTGCGCGCACCATTGGAGTACTTCCAGTTGCAAGTATAACAGCAATGTTTTTGTCCTTCATTAATGCATCAGTTCCTTCAAGTGTTGGAATACTAATGCACTGAATTAATCCTTTAGGAGCTCCGGTTTTTTCAGCAGCATCTGAAACAACTGTTAAAGATTCTGCTGTACATCTTGCTGATTTTGGATGCGGACTTGCAACAATACCGTTTCTGCATTTCAATGAGATGATTGCTTTGAACATTGCTGTTGAAGTTGGATTTGTTGATGGAACTAATGCAGCAACAACTCCCATCGGTTCAGCAATTTTAAGTACTTTTCCATTTTGCTGAACATCGATTACACCAACAGTTTTCAAATCTTTTATCGATTCCCATACATTGCGAGTGCCAAACTGATTTTTTACAATTTTATCTTGAACTTTACCAAATCCAGTCTCTTCGTGAGCTAATTTAGCGAGGCGTTCTGCTTCTTTATAACCAGCATCAGCCATCGCTTTTACAATTTTATCAACTTGATCTTGATTAAAATGTTTGAACTCGAGTTGCGCTTCTTTAGCTGTAGCGGCTAAACTACGTGCTTCCTGGATTGATTGTAGATCTTTATCGAAGTTCATAAGGTTCCGCCTAATACAAATGCAATATAAATAGAGGGACTAAGAACTTCAATTATTAAAAAATTTCATTGTGGATTTAAAATTAAAAATAATAATAGTTAATTAAAAATCTCCTTCAATTTTTGATATCCAGTTTTACTAACTGGGAGTTGATTCCCTTTTATTAAGGTAATTTTGTATGATTCCTTTTCAAGTAATTCAATCTGCTTAATTTGATCAATTTTGACTATATAAGATCTGTGGACTCGAATAAACTGAATGGGATTTAAATGCTCTTCGAAAAATTTCATTGTTTTTTGTTTTAAAAAATTACCTTTTGAAGAATAAATCATTACATAATCATCTTGGGATTCAAGATAATGGATATCATCAATCGGAATTACTGATATTTTTTGATTCATTTTTACAACCACTCTTTCCAATGGTTCTTTCTTCGATTCAACATGTTTTACGAGTGAGGCTATCTTTTTTGTAGAAGTCGATTTTTCTGAAATTAACATAATTGCTTTACTTAATGCTTCATTGAATCGTTCTTGAGTAAATGGTTTGAGCAGATAGTCGGTTGCATTTACTTCGAAAGCTTTAAGCGCATATTGATCAAAAGCAGTTGTAAAAATAATTATTGGCGGATTTTCAATTAACTCCAACATTTCAAAACCAGTAATTTTTGGCATTTGTATATCTAAAAAAATTAAATCTGGTTTTAAATCATTAATTTTTTTTACTGCATCAAATCCATCAGAGCATTCACCCACTAAATCAATTTCTGAATTCTTTCGTAAATAACTCTTTACAACATCACGAGCGAGTTTTTCGTCATCAATTATTATTGTCTTTATCTTTTTTGTCATTTTTATCTGGGAATATAAATGTTAACTCTAAAAATGTTTTTTTGCCTCTCTATATTAATAAGATTATCATGATTATAAATTATTTTGAGTCGATTCTGAATATTTTTAATTCCAATCCCTTCTCCTTTTCTTGGAACGGATTCTGGATCAAAATTATTTTCAACTGTAATTTTTAAAAATTCTTTTTGAGGTTCACAAATTAATTTAATTACAATTTTCTCTAAACTTTCATAAACTCCATGCTTAATTGCATTTTCAAATAAAGGTTGTAAAATCATACTCGGGATCTCAAGTTCTTTGCATGCTTCGTTAATTTCTTCAATGAAATCAAATTTATCTCCAAAACGGACTTTTTCTATATCAAGATATAGTTTAGCATTATTAATTTCCTCACTCAATTTACTTTTTTGTTTTTCATTTTTTGAAAGTGTACTCCTGAGAAAAGAAGAAAGTTTGATAGTCATATCTTGTGCTTTAGCTGGATCACTTAGGGTTAGAGAACTGATTGAGTTGAGACTATTAAAAATAAAATGCGGATTAATTTGGTATTTAAGCGATTTTAATTCTGCTTCCTTTACTAATGCATTCAATTCAGCTTCGCGAAATAATTTTTGCTGGAAATTTGTGTAATAGATTATTACATAATCGACTGCAACAATTACTGAATAAAAGAAAATCCCGATCATGAATCTTAATGCAAGCGAATTGAACAAAAAAGTTTTATAAGCAAGATCCGATTCAAAAACTTTGCTTAATAAATAATACCCAATAAAAATCCAAAATCCGGATGTAATAATTGCGGCCGCAGCATGATTTAAAAAGATTTTTGTTGTTGAGTAAACTTCAAGCGTGTTATAACTTACAGTATACCAAAGACTAATTCCTAATAGTAGATAAAGAAAATTATAGATTAAGCTTTCCAAAAAAACTTTTTCAATCTCTTGATCAAGCATGAAAAATAAAATTGAAGAATGTATTAATCCAATAGCGATCCAGATAAGTAAATAAATAAGAAATATTTTTTTATTCTTAATAAATGGATTAGACATAATTCATTCACGCATAATGCAAAATTTCACAAGCGCCAAACACAACTGAACCCTTAATGATTAAAACTCCCTCTGCTTTATCAACTGCAGAATACTCTGAATATCTTTTGTCATCAACTCCGCCGAATACTGCACTTACATTAACAATCACTTTCCAATTTCTAGGTACCGCAATTTCTACTCCGCCGAATATGCAAGTAATTTCTAGAACTTGTTCATTTGTTGCTAACTTTGATTTTGTAAGATCTACTACAGTTGCGCCAAAAAAATTTGTGATCTTCCCACCATGAAAATTATCGGTTACAATTCTTTTTTTTGTGCTGGTCAAAAAAGTACTAATATCTAAAAATTGTTCCTCAGTTTGAGTTGTATGATCAATTGGAGTGTCTGCAATATTTTGTTTCTCAGCATGAATGTGAGAATTTTTTTTTCTAAATAAAATTGCGAAACCGATTATTATAAGAAGAACTGGCCAAAAATCACGCCAGACAAAATGGAAAAATTGCGGGAATAAATGACTGCCCCATCCCCATAAGCCCAAAACAAGAAAACCAATTCCCCAAACAGAATTTCTACATCGGGAAAGCATTACTGCGCCGATGATTATAAATATAGTATGCCATGAGAATATAATATGACCAAAATCAAAGTAAAAGAATCCGAAATTATCAATTATTAGCAACGAACCGACTACCACTAAAATAAAACCTAACCAAAATTTTGTATCTCTATTTTTCATTTCATCCTCCTTATAAGTAATTCTTTATTTCACCGCCGCCAAATAAAACTATTCCTTTTATCGACAATGTTTTTCCTGGATCTTGTACAATGTTTGGGTCTTTTCTGCGTTTATCACCAAATCCACCAAAAATTGAAAGCACATCAGATTCAACTTTCCAATCTGCCGGAATTATAATTGAAGTTCCACCAAATATTGCAGTAATCTCTAAAGAATTTTCGCCTTCAGCAAGTTTTGAACCAGTTAGGTTAATATCGGATCCGCCGAAAATCGAAACTATTTGTCCGCCTCTAAAATTACTTATGTTATATACTTTATTGCCTCCGCCAAAAATTGATACGTCTTCTATAAAATCTTTTTGTGATTCACTTGAACCAGTTTTTTGGTCAGTTGAAGAGTAGGAAGAATGAAAATATGAAAATCCTCGTTTCGATCTAAGTATTATATATAATCCTAACAGAATAAATACTAACGGCCACAATTCTGGAACTAAATTAAAAAGACCAATAGCAATAAATATAACACCAGCCGTTTTATTGTTGGATAGTGAGAAAAGTAATAAACCAAAAAGAATGAAAAAATATTCCCAAGTTATTTCATTGAAAGGAAAGTAAAATAAATCATAATTATTTAATAGGAATAATCCTCCTATTACTATGAGTAATATTCCTATTATCACTCTTGCTTTTAATTTTTGCCATGCCATAAAAACCTCAAATTTGTTTTTTCTAATAGTTCTGACGTAAAAATAATGCTGCGGTTACACAAATTGAGTAGTTAATCGGTGAATAGTGGATTATTATCGGTAAACAAATGAATTATGGATTTAGAAAAAATACTGGAGTATTAAATTGAATTTACAACTCCTCATTCAATCAAATTACTTTCTTCAGAATCCGGAAGTTCCTGAACTTTATTTAACTGCTTTTCAATTTTTCTTGTTGACTTAGCTGCAACATCAATAGTGTTGCTTGCCTCTTGAAGTTTCTTTTGAGTCTTATCAAGTAAATCCCCAAACTTACCAAATTCTGTATTTACACTTTTCAAAATTTTCCAAACTTCACTTGATCTTTTTTCAATCGCCAGAGTTCGAAATCCCAATTGTAAACTGTTTAAAAGAGCTGATAAAGTTGTTGGTCCGGCAATAGTAACTCTAAATTCTCTTTGTAAAGAATCAGCCAATCCAGGTTTTCGCAATACTTCTGCATATAAACCTTCAATTGGTAAGAACATAATTGCAAAATCTGTTGTGAAAGGTGGGTCTAAATATTTTTCTGCAATCTTTTTTGCTTCACCTTTAATTCTTGCTTCAATTCCTTTTGATGCTTCCAGAATTAAATCTTGATTTGCCGAATCTTGTGCATCTAAAAATCTTTGATAATCTTCAAGCGGAAACTTTGCATCAATTGGCAGCCAAACAACTTCGTCTTTTGAAGAATCCCTTCCAGGGAGTTTAATTCCTATTTCAACTCTCTCGTTACTTCCTTTTTTTACTGCAACATTTCTTTCGTATTGGTCTCTGCTTAACATTTGTTCAATTAAATTTTCAAGCTGTATTTCACCCCAGGTTCCTCTCGTTTTAACATTTGAAAGAACATTCTTCAAATCTCCAACACCTCGTGCTAATTCTTGCATATCGCCAAGACCTTTATATACTTGTTCCAGCCTTTCGCTAACTAGTTTAAAGGATTCACCTAATCTTTTTTCCAAAGTTGATTGTAGTTTTTCATCAACCGTGTGTCTCATTTCTTCTAATTTTTTTTCATTTTTATCTTGTAGCTCTTGTAGTTTATTTTCAACTCTAGTTTGAAGTTTTTCAAATTTTTGTTCATTTGATTCAATTAATTTGTTCAATTGATTATAAAGCTGCTCTCCAAAAAGTTTAATCGCATTGCTAAGTTCTTCTCTTTGGGATTTAGCCGATTTAGATATTTCATCCCGATTTCTAGTAAATTCATCCCTAAATGATTTATCAAAGCGGTTAAGTTCCTCAGATAAATTTGACCGAGAAATCCCTGAGATTTTTTTGAATAAAAGTAGGAGAAGTGCGATTATCAATATAAAACCAAATAAAAATAAGTAAGCAAACTCACTCATAAACACCTCATTAAATGGAACTGCAAAATACCATTTCTTATTTATCAAATATTTTTTTATTCAGCAAATATTATTTCATTATTTTAAACTCAATAATTAACGGTCCAAAATGAAAAGATGGAAAAAAGTTGCTGTTGCAATCTCAGTAACACTTGTAACTTTATTGATATCAATTACTATGATTTCTTACCTCTTATTAAGAAGATCACTACCTGATTACAATGCTGATTATTTTGTAGATGGATTAAAAGAAGAAGTAAAGGTGTATCGTGATGAAAATGCTGTTCCGATGATTATCGCAAATAATGATAGTGATGCAGCTTTTGCATTAGGATTTATCCATGCGCAAGAAAGACTATTTCAAATGGATCTTGCTCGACGTGCTGGCGAAGGAAGATTAAGCGAAGTATTTGGCAATAAAACTGTTTTGTTCGATAAGATGTTTAGAACAATTGGTATTTATAAACAAGTTAGTGATACTTATGAGCGGTTGAATCCGCTGTCAAAAAAAATCTTAGTTGCGTACTCCAAAGGTGTGAATGAATTCATAAAAAAATCAAAAGGAAATAATCCAATTGAATTTGATGTATTAGGTTATGATCCTTATGAATGGAAACCAGAACACAGTTTAGTTATTGGGAAATTGATGGGGTGGGAGTTGAATGTATCTTGGTGGTCCGATATTGCTTTTGCTAATTTGATTCAGAAACTTGGAGTTGAAAGAGCAAAGGAACTTTTACCAGACTATCCTCAGAATGCACCTACAATTATTCCAAGCAATTACCAATCCTTTGCTGAAATATCAACTGACTTTATTGAGATGGATAGAAAGTTCAGGGAGTTTACGGGATTTGTAGGGACACATATTGGTTCAAACAATTGGGTTGTTGGCGGCTCGAAGTCTATTTCAGGAAAACCAATTATTGCTAATGATCCTCACCTTGCTTTCACTTTGCCGGGAAAATGGTTTTTTGTTTTAATCAGAAGTAATGAGTGGAATGTTGATGGATTTACAATTCCCGGTTTACCCGCAGTTGTGATTGGTAAAAATCAAAATATTTCTTGGGTATTAACAAATGTTATGGCAGACGATTCAGATTTTTACATCGAAAAATTTGATGACAACAGAAATAAATATTTATTTAATAATCAATGGAAAGATTTATCAATTACAAAAGATTCATTTGCTGTTAAAGATTCAGCGAACTATATTTTTGAAATTGTAAAAACTCATCGTGGTCCAGTTGTTTCAGAAATTCATCCCTATAACTTGCTTTATCCCGATGCTGGGAGGATTAAATCAAATATTAGTATGAGATGGACTGGATTGGAATTTAGTGATGAGCTGTTTGCTATTCAATCTGTTAATCGAGCAAAAAATTGGATTGATTTTAAAGATGGTTTAAAACATTTTACTCTTCCAGGTCAAAATTTTGTTTACGCAGATGAAATGGGAAATATTGGATATGTCTGTGCTGCAAAATTGCCCCTTCGCTCTACTGCGAGTCCTACTTTAGTTTATGATGGAACTACTGATCTTTATGATTGGAAAGGATTTGTTCCATTTGAAGAAATGCCAAAATTATTTAATCCAACGCAGCATTTCATAGCATCAGCAAATAACAAAACGGTAGAATCCTTTAAATATCATATCTCTAATGTTTGGGAACCATCTTCTAGAATCGAAAGAATTAATGACCTTTTAGGAATTAAAAAAATACATAGCACTCATGATTTCAAAAGATATCAAACAGATTTTGTTTCACCTTATGCAAAAAAAATAGTCACACATATTTTGAAAGCATTCGAAAAGACAAAAGTCAATGATGAAAATTTGAAAGTTTCATTACGATTACTTCAAAACTGGAATTTTGAATTAAATTCAAAAAGCCAGGTTCCTACAATTTATACTCACTTTTTATTTCATTTAATAAAAAATACTTTTCAAGATGAACTTGGTAAAGAATTAATGAAAGAATATGTATTTCTGGCAAACATTCCTTATCGAATTATTAATGAGTTTTTAGAAGGAAATATTTCAACGTTTTTTGATAATGTTGAAACACCTCGGTTAGAAACGAAAGATGAAATCATAAGAAAAAGCCTTGTTGATGCAATAGTTGAGTTGGAAAACAAAGCCGGCAAAGATATTGCTAATTGGCAGTGGGGGAGTTTTCATAAAATTTATTTCAAACATATGTTCTCTGGAGCTAATTCTTTACTGGATAAACTTATAAACTGCGGTCCTTATGAAATTGGCGGAGACGGAACTACAATTTTTAATACTGAGTATACATTTCAAGAATTATTTGAGGAAACTAGGGATAAAACAAAACCATATCGTTCAGAACCATATGAAAATAAACTTGGACCATCAATGAGATATATTTTTGATTTTGGAGATCCGAATTATTTGAATTTCATTTTACCAAACGGTCAATCAGGGCATTTTATGAGCGACCATTACAGCGATATGACGGGAATGTGGCTTAAAGGGGAGTATATCAAAGTACCATTAATTAGTGATGAGTTTATAAAATATTCAGTAAATTTTCTTAAACTAATCCCTAATTAAAAAGAAGTTTTCAATACAAAATATTAAATTACATTATACTTATAATCAGAGAAAATGAAAGTAACAGAACATTTAGTAAAAGCGACCGATACCTTATTAAGTTTTGAAATTATTCCACCCAAAAGAGGCGGTGATATAAAAGAACTGCTTTCGGTATTAGATGATATTGTAAAATACAATCCTCCTTTTATAGATATTACAAGTCATGCTGCTGAAATGATTTATGAAGAGACAAAAGATGGCAGCGTAAATATGAAAGTGAAAAGGAAGCGCCCGGGAACACTTGGAATTTGTGCCTTAATTCAAAATAAATATAATATTGATGCCGTACCTCATATTCTATGTACTGGTTTTACAAGAGAAGAAAGTGAAGACTTTTTAATTGAACTTCACTATTTAGGGATTGATAATGTACTTGCTATAAGAGGTGACGATAATGGATTCAAAAAACCTTTAAAGTATGGAAGAAGTATTAACGAATACGGAATCGATCTTATTAACCAGATCTCTGATTTGAATGAAGGGAAATATATTGAAGATGGATTACTTGATGCATATCCAATGGATTTTTGTATTGGAACAAGCGCTTATCCAGAAAAACATTTTGAATCTCCAAACTTGGCATTGGATATCAAATACACGAAAGCAAAAGTTCAAGCTGGTGCTTCTTATCTTGTTACTCAAATGTTTTATGATAATATACTTTATTACGATTATTTAAAATTAGCTAGATCTGAAGGTATTGAAGTTCCAATAATTCCCGGATTGAAAATAATTACATCTTCAAAACATGCTAATAGCTTGCCGAAGAATTTTTATATTGATGTTCCAACAGAACTTGTTCAAGAACTTGATTCAGCAAAACCAGAGCACGCACTTGAAATTGGAGTAAATTGGACTTTTAAACAAGTGGAAGACCTACTTAATAATAAAGTGCCAGCAGTTCATTTTTATATTATGCAAAATTCTGCACCTATTAAAATGTTAATGAAAAAATTGGGATTTTAAAATGATATTTAAAACACCAAGAAAAATTATGATTAAATCAGCATTGCCAAAAAAATTGAAGTGGGGTGTTGCTGGCTGTGGTAATTTTGCAGAAAATTTCTTTTTACCGTCACTTCAGTCAATTAAACGAAGTAAACTCACAAGTATTTATAGTCATGATAAAAAGCGAGCTGAAGCGATTGCCTATAAATTCAGTGCTCTCAATTCGTTTGATAATTATGATGAATTTCTAAAAAGTGATATTGATGCAGTTTATATTTCAAGTGTAAATGCAGATCATCATTGGCAGACAATTAAAGCAGCAAATGCCGGTAAGCATATTCTATGTGAAAGACCAATTGCTTTGAATTCTAATCAGGCAAGTGAAATGGTTCAAACGTGTAATAAAAATGGAGTTTATTTTGTAGTGAACCACTATCACAGATTTCATCCATTGGTTATGAAAGCAAAAGAATTAGTAGATAAGCATTTACTTGGTAAAATAGTTTCTGTGTCTGCCTCTTACAATATTGATTTATCCCCGGGAAATAATTTCCGCTTCAAAAAAGAATTAAGCGGCGGCGGTGTGCTAAGAGATTTAGGCGCGCAAATGATCGATATGTTAAGATATTTTGGCGGAGAAATAATTGAATCTAAAGCATTTATGGATAATATTGTTTATAAAAGCGAAGTAGAAGATTTTGCTAATGCCCTTGTTCGGTTTGAGAAAGGCGGTTACGGATACTTGAATGTTTCTTATAATACAAAAAAAGCATTCAACAGAATTGAAATTCTCGGTTATAACGGTTCAATCTATATTGAAAATTTCTTTTCTAAAAAAAATGTTACAACAAAGTTATTTATTGATTTGCAAGGAGAAGCAAGAAAAGTTTTTGTAAGGCGTGCTAATAAACTTTCATTTTTAATTCGTTCAGTTCAAAAATCGTTTTTAAAAAATCAAACTCCTCTAGTTACCGGAGAGCAAGCACAAATTAATCTACGTTTAATTGAAGAGATCGAGAAACAATGTCACTCAGAAAAGAATTAACCGAATTCTGTCATAAAGTTTATGAAAAGGGATTTGTATCTGCTTATGATGGTAATTTGTCTTGTAGGATTGATGCAAAAAGAATTTTGATTACGCCTTCCGGGAAATGTAAAGGCGAAATTATCGAGAATGATTTGCTTGAAATTGACTATGAAGGCAATCTTCTTTATGGTGAAGGAAAAGTTTCTACGGAAGCCAAAATACATTTATTGGCATATAATAAAAGATCAGATATTAACTCTGTATTTCATTGTCATCCAATTTATTCTACAGCTTTTGCTGCAATTGGCGAAAGTCTATCGCGCCCAATTTTCCCCGAAGTTGTTATTGCATTAGGTAAAGTTCCATTATGTAAATATGGCACTCCTTCTACAAATGAAGTAACAGATTCGATACTGCCCTACATTGATTATTCTTGGGCGTTGTTGCTAGAAAATCATGGAGCTGTTACTTTCGGCAAGACAATAAAAGGAGCGTATTTCAGAATGGAAAAGCTAGAACATGCCGCACATACTATTTATATAGCTAGGACATTAGGACGAGAAAAAGCTATTCCATTAAACAAGTTAAAACAACTTTATGCAATTGCAGAAGATGTTTATAATGTAAAAATAGATGAACGAAATAGAATGGATTAAAAACACTTAATTTATTATGGAAAATAAAAATATCAATGTTGCTTTATTAGTAGGCGGTACTTCCCCCGAAAGAGAAGTTTCCAAATCAACTTGTAAATCTGTTTATTCAACGCTCCAAAAATTAAATTATTCTGTAAGAATAATTGATCCAGCCTACGGCTTGAATCAGCCGGAAAATGTTGATTTATTTTTTGATAAAAAAGATTATTGTGAAATGTCCAATAAAAACCAGATTGAAGCAATTAATTCTAAATTATTTGATAATGTGGATGTTGCATTTATTGGGATACATGGAAAGTGGGGTGAAGATGGTATGCTTCAATCGTTATTAGAAATGCGGGGAATTAAATATACTGGTTCAAAAGT
The DNA here is from genome assembly GCA_016873835.1 of Ignavibacteria bacterium. Classification (GTDB taxonomy): domain Bacteria; phylum Bacteroidota; class Ignavibacteria; order Ignavibacteriales; family Melioribacteraceae; genus DSXH01. The sequence goes on along the minus strand of VGVY01000018.1, from coordinate 8,312 downwards.
ATTGGCAAGCGCACTATCTATGAACAAGTTTATGGCTAAAATAATGTTTCAGCATTTTAACGTTAACACTCCTAAATGGTTTGTTGTTACTAATACTGAAAATGATTATATGTTAATCGATCAAAAAATTAAAAAATTTTTTGGGTATCCTTGTGTAATCAAACCTAATGATCAGGGCTCAACAATTGGCCTTACAATTTGTAATAATGAAAATGATTTAATTGAAGCAATAAAATTGTCGTTGCATTTTTCTAATTTGGCATTAGTTGAAGAATATATTCCGGGGAGGGAATTGACTGTTGCAGTACTTGGTAATAGGTCATTGCCAGTATTAGAAATAAAACCGAAGAACGGATTTTATGATTACGAACATAAATACACAAGTGGGATGAGTGAATATCAAGTACCGGCTGCTATTCCAGAAAATATAGCAAAACATTTACAACAGCAAGCTTTGCTCGCATTTAATTCTATTGGGTGCGATACATATGCAAGAATTGATTTTAGGTTAACAGAAGATTTTCAATCCTATTGTTTGGAAGTAAATACATTGCCTGGGATGACAAACTTAAGTTTAGTTCCTAAAATGGCTGCTGCTGCAGGAATTACATTTGAAGAATTAATAGATCAAATAATCAAACTCTCTCTTTAATGTCTTCGTTAAATAAAAATTTTGTTATTCGGTTTGTTTTTTTCTTGGTCATTTTGATTGTCATTTCATTTTTGCTTTTTAATGAGAGCGGCATTCTCAAATTTTTAGATCTAAAGAGTGAAATTAGAATCCTTGAGCAACAGATTAAAGATGCATCTAATAAATTAAATCAATTAGAAAGTGAAATAGATTCGTTAAAAGTTAGCAAAGAAAAAATTGAAAGAGTTGCTCGAGAAAGATACAATATGCTAAAAACGGGTGAAGAAGTTCTAAAAGTTGAAGAAAAATGAATAAATATAAATTAGGAAATAAAATAGTTACTCCCCTTAAACCCCTTGCAGAAAGAATGAGACCGATGTCCTTAAATGAATTCCATGGTCAAACTCATTTATTTGGAGAAGGGAAACCATTAAAAACTATGATTGAGAAATCCTCTCTCAGTTCATTTATTTTGTGGGGCCCGCCTGGAACTGGTAAAACCACGATTGCAAAAATAATTTATCATAGCACTAATTCGGAATTTATTCAATTAAATGCAGTATCATCTGGTGTTCGCGAATTGAGGGAAGTTATTAGAGTTGCGCAAGAAAATCTATTACATGATAAATCTACAATTTTGTTTATCGATGAAATTCATCGGTATAATAAATCTCAGCAAGATGCTCTTCTTTCATCAGTTGAAAAAGGTGAAATCATTTTAATCGGAGCTACAACCGAAAATCCTTCTTTTGAAATTATTCCAGCTTTAAGATCTAGATTGAGAATCTTTATTCTAGAACCACTTTCGATAAAAGATTTGAATAATATTTTACAACATGTTCTCAATACCGATGAGTTGGTATCCTCTTTGAATATTAATTCTATAGACACTGATTTTTTATTCTATCTAGCGGGTGGTGATGCTCGGATTATGTTGAATATTTTTGAAGCAGCAATTTTTCAAGAGATTGAAAAAAATGAAATTGTTATATCTAAGGATATTTTAGAAAATATTATTCAGAAAAAAAATAATTTATTTGATAAAACTGGAGAAGAGCATTACAATTTAATTTCTGCTTTCATAAAAAGTATTAGAGGTTCTGATCCAGATGCAGCAGTATACTGGCTTGCAAGAATGCTAAACGGGGGAGAAGACCCATTATTTATCGCTAGAAGAATGGTTGTTCTTGCAGCCGAAGATATTGGCAACGCAACGCCAAATGCATTAGTCCTTGCTGAAGCTGCTTATAGTTCTGTTGAAAAAATCGGAATGCCTGAGGCAAGAATAATCTTATCTCAGTGTGCAACATATTTAGCCTCATGCCCAAAAAGTAATTCTTCTTACAATGCAATAGATAATGCACTTCATGATGTAAATAATTTACCTAATTATTCAGTCCCATTACATCTTAGAAATGCACCTACAAAATTGATGAAAGATATTGGCTACAGTAAGGAATATAAATACCCTCATAATTATGAGAAAAATTTTATTGAAGAAAATTATTTGCCAACTGAGTTGAAAAAGAAACAATATTATTTCCCTAGTGACAATGGAAATGAAAAAAACATCACGGAAAGATTAAAAACCTTATGGAAGCATCTAAAAAAGTATTGATTCAATTCTTTATAAACATTTTTCCAGGCAATTGCCTCACTAAACCTTTAAACTCAAGAGTTAATAAGTTAACGAGACAATCTGAGATTGCCATATTCATTTGACTCGCCAAATCATCAATATGTATTGGTTCATAATTAAGTTGATTGTATATCTTATCTTCAAAAATATTTAAATCTGAATGAATAGTTTTGTTTGAACAAACATTTTTTTCATTATTTAATAAATTTAGCTCTGATAAAATATCAGATGGATTAATAACTAGTTTTGCTTCACTTCGTTGAATTAACGAATTAGGTCCGTCGCTTTGCTTCGAATTAGCATTTCCTGGTAATGCAAAAACTTCTCGGTTTTGATCTAGTGCATATGCGGCAGTTTGCATTGCACCGCCATTCATTTGAGTTTCTATAATTAATGTTCCTTTTGAAATCCCAGAGATAATTCTATTTCTTCTCGGAAAATTTTGTGCATCTGGCTTTGTGCCTAAAGGGTATTCAGAAATAATTAATCCAGATTCAGAAATTTCGTTAAATAATTTTTTGTTTTCAGGGGGGTATATGACATCTAGACCGGAGCCAATTATTGCTATGGTATTTCCATTAGCTTTTAGTGCTGCTTGATGTGCGATTGAATCAATGCCTCGAGCTAATCCACTAACGATAGTAATTCCAGATTTAGCAAGTTCAAAAGAAAATCGTTCTGCTTGGAGTTTTCCATAATTTGATGGATTCCTTGTCCCAACTATCGCAATTGTATTTTCAAATTCTTTGATTCTGCCAATTAAATAAATCAATATTGGAGGAAAGTAGATTTTTTTTAGCAACTCCGGATAATCTTCATCCCAAAATGAAATAATTCTGGCTTTATGTGACTGAAGAATTTTGATTTCATATTCAACTTTTGCTTTCATTGAATCGAAATCTTTTTGAACTGATAGAATGCGGTTTGCTAATAGATCATTTATTCCTTCAACATTTTTTAAATTTGATTTGTTGGAAGAAAATACATTTTCAAAGTTTTTAACTTTTGAAATTATTGAAAATATCTTGAGGGGTCCAATTCCTTCTACACTTAGAAGTAGTTTAATGTAGGTTAATCTGTTAAGATAGTCTAATGTCACATGTATAAATTTAATTTATATCAGTGAATTCTATATTGTCAACAATTCCTATTATCATTGTATGAACTGGAGCATTTTTATGCCCTAGAATTTGTTGTACAGCATCTCCTTCTTGGACAACAATTACTGTATCTCCAATACCAGCATCAGATAGATCTAATGAAATTATGTCTTTGTTCCCAATTAATTCTCCACACAAATCAATAGGGTGAGTTAATAAAAGTTTATGACTAACCAAGAATTTATTCTTTTGAGTCGAAACAATAGTACCTACAACTTTAGCTAGAAACATTTTTATCTTTATGTAAATTTTTTTTATGGAATATTGATAAAGGAACTATAATTATATAGGCGACAACTAAAATCATTGGTGAGATTGATAACGAACTAATGCTATCCCAATTCCCTTGCCCCATTAAGAAATAACCAAACATTATAGTTAAAATACCGATTAATAAAATAAAGTAATTATTTGTCGACCAATAATTTTTAAAAGGTGATACACTAGACTTAGCCACCTCTTTTTGAATTCTTTTTAGTTTTCCCATATTTTCCTCTGAAATAATTCAGTAAAAAGCCCAGTGTTGGGGGGAGACACTGGGCTAACAATGCCTTCAAAAATATTATTTATGAAAGCATACAATAAAATATAATTGACTATGAATTCTTTGTCAAGAAAATAGATAATTGTACTAAATATTTTCATAACATATTTTTGATAATCACTGTGGAATCTAAAAATGTTCAAAAGATTGAATTATGCTTTTTCTAGCTTAAGATCATATTTAATGAAAAAATGTATTAATTATTTTATAAATAATTTGCTTTGAACAAATTTTTTCTTTAACTTTAAGTCTGTTCTTTTCTATGCAATGATAATTTTTAATAAATCAAGAATATATTGTTAATTTATCTACAGAACTTGACAAGACAGTAATTCTGTAGTAAATTTTATATCCACATTTTGTTCTTTGACAGAGTGAGTGACTAAAGAATTCTTTAGTAATTAACTTTGAGATTACATAAGCTTACAAAAATTTACAACGGAGAGTTTGATCCTGGCTCAGGACGAACGCTGGCGGCGTGCTTAACACATGCAAGTCTACGAGAAAGGGATAGCAATATTCCTAGTAAAGTGGCGAAAGGGTGAGTAATATGTAAGTAATCTACCTATGGGTACGGAATATCCCCGCGAAAGCGGTGTTAATACCGTATAATGCAGCGGCACCGCATGGTGATGTTGTTAAAGCCCTTGAGGCGCCTATAGATGAGCTTGCATCCGATTAGCTAGTTGGTAGAATAAAAGCCTACCAAGGCATCGATCGGTAGCTGGTCTTAGAGGATGATCAGCCACACTGGAACTGAGACACGGTCCAGACTCCTACGGGAGGCAGCAGTGAGGAATATTGGGCAATGGACGCAAGTCTGACCCAGCAACGCCGCGTGGAGGATGAATGCCGTAAGGTTGTAAACTCCTTTTGAAAGGGACGAAAAATTTCGATAGCATCGAAACTTGACTGTACCTTTAGAAGAAGCCCCGGCTAACTACGTGCCAGCAGCCGCGGTAATACGTAGGGGGCAAGCGTTGTCCGGATTTACTGGGTGTAAAGGGCGCGTAGGCGGATTTGTAAGTCAGGGGTGAAATCCTACAGCTTAACTGTAGAACTGCCTTTGATACTGCAAATCTTGAGTTCGGAAGAGAGTAGCGGAATTCCAGGTGTAGTGGTGAAATACGTAGATATCTGGAAGAACACCAGTGGCGAAGGCGGCTACTTGGTCCGTAACTGACGCTGAGGCGCGAAAGCGTGGGGAGCAAACAGGATTAGATACCCTGGTAGTCCACGCTGTAAACGATGAATACTAGATGTTGGATACATTAGTTTCCAGTGTCGCAGCTAACGCATTAAGTATTCCACCTGGGGAGTACGATCGCAAGGTTGAAACTCAAAGGAATTGACGGGGGCCCGCACAAGCAGTGGAGCATGTGGTTTAATTCGATGCAACGCGAAGAACCTTACCTAGGCTTGAAAAGCAAGCGACAGGGTATGAAAGTACCCCTCCAGCAATGGCGCTTGTACAGGTGCTGCATGGCTGTCGTCAGCTCGTGCCGTGAGGTGTTGGGTTAAGTCTCGCAACGAGCGCAACCCCTACCATTAGTTGCCATCAGGTTATGCTGGGCACTCTAATGGGACTGCCTACGCAAGTAGTGAGGAAGGTGGGGATGACGTCAAGTCAGCATGGCCCTTACGTCTAGGGCTACACACGTGCTACAATGGATGCTACAACGGGTAGCTAAACCGCAAGGTGGAGCCAATCCCTAAAAAGCATCCTCAGTTCGGATTGGAGTCTGCAACCCGACTCCATGAAGCTGGAATTGCTAGTAATCGCGCATCAGCACGGCGCGGTGAATACGTTCCCGGGCCTTGTACACACCGCCCGTCAAGCCATGGAAGCCGGGGGTACCCGAAGTCAGTGACTCAACCGCAAGGGGAGAGCTGCCTAAGGTAAAACCGGTGACTGGGGCTAAGTCGTAACAAGGTAGCCGTACCGGAAGGTGCGGCTGGATCACCTCCTTTCTAAAGAGTAATCTTATTACTAATTAATTCAGTTACTCACTCTTTTTATTTTCTGAGCAGCTAAGGCTGCTGTGATATTCACGGGCCTGTAGCTCAGATGGTTAGAGCGCACGCCTGATAAGCGTGAGGTCAGTAGTTCAATTCTACTCAGGCCCACTATTTAGGTGGCGTGGTTATAAGCGAATCACCCAGAAGAAATTCTGGGGCTATAGCTCAATTGGGAGAGCGCCGCCCTTGCAAGGCGGAGGTTATCGGTTCGATCCCGATTAGCTCCACAATTTATTATTAATTTATGTAGTATTGTTCTTTGAAAGATTGAAAGAGTAAAAAATTATTTTTTAATAATTTTTACTGAGTCCATTAAAAAATTAAACATCTATCTTGTAATAAAAAGATTTTGGTTAAGTTACTAAGTGCATACGGTGGATGCCTTGGCACAAAGAGGCGATGAAGGACGCGGCTACCGGCGATACGCCACGGTAAGGTGGAAACAACCTAATACCCGTGGATTTCCGAATGGGGCAACCCTTCTCGAGTAATGTCGAGAAACTCTCATCTGAATCCATAGGATGAGAAGAGCTAACCCAGGGAAGTGAAACATCTCAGTACCTGGTGGATGATAAAACAAAAGTGATTTCCTAAGTAGTGGCGAGCGAAAAGGAAATAGCCTAAACCGTTCAATATGAATAAGGACGTAACCGTTGTGTTGACGGTGTTGTGGGATGCTTTCAGACTGAATTACGAATAAGTCAGAAAGTCAAAAAATATATTGTTATCTGAATGTTCTGGAAAGTTCAACTATAAAGGGTGATAGTCCCGTAAGTGAAAACAATATAACTTTCTGGACAGCATTCCCAAGTAACACGGAGTAAGTGGAAGTCTGTGTGAATCTAGCAGAACCATCTGCTAAGGCTAAATACTCCTTTGTGACCGATAGTGTATAAGTACCGTGAGGGAAAGGTGAAAAGAACTCCTAACAGGAGAGTGAAATAGTACCTGAAACCGTATGCTTACAAGCAGTTGGAGTCCCGATTTATCGGGATGACAGCGTGCCTTCTGGATAATGAGCCTACGAGTTAGTCGTTTGTTGCAAGGTTAACCCCGTTACGGGGGAAGCCGTAGCGAAAGCGAGTCTGAATAGGGCGATTTAGTAACAAGCGCTAGACGCGAAACCGGGTGATCTACCCTTGTCCAGGATGAAGTGAGGGTAAAACCTCATGGAGGTCCGAACTAATGTGGGTTGAAAACCGCTTGGATGAGGTAAGGGTAGGAGCGAAAGACCAATCAAACTCGGTGATAGCTCGTACTCCTCGAAATAGCTTTAGGGCTAGCGTCGAGCATAAGTATGCCGGAGGTAGAGCACTGATTGGGCTAGGGCTGTCACAACGGTACCAAACCCAGACAAACTCCGAATTCCGGTCATATGTTTCTCGGCAGTCAGGCAGCGGGGGATAAGCTTCGTTGCCAAAAGGGAAATAACCCAGACCATCAACTAAGGCCCCCAAATAGTAGTTAACAGAGAAAGGATGTTAAGTTGCTCAGACAACTAGGATGTTGGCTTAGAAGCAGCCATTCATTTAAAGAGTGCGTAATAGCTCACTAGTCAAGCGACTTGGCGTCGACAATACTCGGGACTTAAACTACTTGCCGAAGTTATGGATTCCAATTTATTGGTATGGTAGAGGAGCATTCTATACAGCATCAAAGGTATTACGTGAGTAATATTGGAGCGTATAGAAACGCAAATGTAGGCATTAGTAACGATAATGAAGATGAAAAATCTTCACGCCGAAAATCTAAGGTTTCCTGAGCAATGTTAGTCATCTCAGGGTTAGTCGGAACCTAAGCCGAGGCTGAAAGGCGTAGGCGATGGAAAACAGGCAAAAATTCCTGTACTTGGTATAAATTGTTTGACCATAAGGAGTGACGCAGAAGTGAAAGATTAGCCACCTGATGGATTAGGTGGTCTAAGCATGTAGATGGGGTGTGTTGGCAAATCCGCATACTCATTACATCGAGATGCAAACGGGAGTCCTTTGGACATAAACTGATCTTAAGCATGCTGCCAAGAAAAACTTCGTATGGAAAATTTCTATCAGTCCGTACCGTAAACCGACACAGGTAGATGGGATGAGTATTCTAAGGCGCTCGAGTGAGCCGTGGTTAAGGAACTCGGCAAATTAACCCCGTAAGTTAGCGAGAAGGGGTACCTCAATTAGGTGAGATCGAACAAATCAAGCTTAAAGAGGTCGCAGTGAAATGGCCCAAGCGACTGTTTAACAAAAACACATGTCTCTGCTAAGTCAATTCAGACGATGTATAGGGACTGACACCTGCCCGGTGCTGGAAGGTTAAGGGAAGAGGTTA
>VGVY01000017.1 GCA_016873835.1 Ignavibacteria bacterium | reverse complement strand
AAATAAAGAACTTACAGAAGATCAATTAAAAGAAGCTGAAAAAGAAACTCAAAAACTTACCGATGAACATTCAGAAATGGTTGAGGAATTAATTAAACACAAAGAAAAAGAAATTATGGAAGTGTAGGTTAGATTCAAGCAACAAGATTCAAGCTGTAAGAAAAATCCCGGCAAGAACTGTCGGGATTTTTTTTATTAAAAACATGTAGAGGATAAATTTTTCTCTTGAAATTAAATTTAACTCATGATAAGTTATTACTAGAAAAATATAAAAATAGGCGGGACTAATTTTTCTTTTACGGGGTCTCAATATAAAGTTGTTCTACATATATTCTGCACTTTTGAAAAACAGTTTGTTATCTATAGTAGTGTAAATAGATTCTTTATGAATTCTCTAAGTAGTTTGAGCAAAATTTGCTAGTGACCTAATCATTAGCATTATGTCAAAAGTAATTCAAACTTAGTAACAATAATTGGAGATGCAGAATGAAAAAGAAATTTATTTTAGTTGCGATGTTATTATAACAAACAACTAAAGATGTTGTAATGGTGCAAAAATGCTAAATGGAGTTATTATGAAAATATTACAAATTTTTCTTTTATTGATCATTTGTAGTAACATCTGTTTTGCACAAATTCGAGTAGAATACTTAAATGATGTTAATGAAAAATTTAAGAAAAAGTACTACAGTCAAAAACGAGAGTATAATCCATTGCATGTTGGAAATGTGTGGCAATATCGAGGTGGAGAAAGCGGAACCTTACTCACAACAAGAGTTGTTCAGGACAGTGTGATTAATGGTAAAAAATATTTTAAGAAAATATCCTATCAAAATAGTCCGCCGACAACAAATTTCGTGTCTTGGGAAAGAAATGATACGGTTAGCGGCGTTTCATTTATGCTTGATTTCCAGGATGTAAATAAAAACGGAAATTATTTGGAAGAACTTCCACTCGATAGTTTAGAAAACCCCTATTGGTCTCGTTATATTAGTTATAAATACTCATTTGAGCACCCTAATCCTTTTTCTTTCTTCCCAGGTGAAAAAACAGTCTTAGTGAAAGATACAAGTTGGGTTAGAGTTGAAAGAGACACGTTAATAAGACGATACTTTGAGATCTTAGAACTATTTTGGGGAGAACAGATCATTGAAAAATTTGGAGTTTATTTTTTTATGCTCGAATCTCCAATAACCGTTTGTACTGGGGCAATTATTAATGGAAGAAAATACGGAACTCTTGTCGGCATTGAAGAGATGAACCAGGAACTACCAAATGAGCTTATTTTGGGAAATAATTATCCAAATCCGTTCAATCCAACAACGACAATTAGATATGATCTTCCAAAAGCTGGTTTTGTGAAAATCACTATTTATGATATTCTCGGAAGGGAAGTAAGAGTACTAGTTAACGAAGAAAAAACTCCGGGAGTTTATGAAGTTAGATTCGATGCAAGAAATTTAGCAAGCGGAGTTTATTTCTACACAATCAGAACTCCACAAAATTTTCAAAGTAAGAAGATGATACTGCTGAAGTAAATTAGCACATGAAAAAGAAATTATGGAAGTGTAAAAGCTTCCATAATTTCTATAAATTTTTTTACTTCAAATTCACACCGATTTCATCTTCAAAAAATCTTTTTTCTTGATTGTTTTTTTATCATTTCTTATTATGTGAACAAAATGAGAGTAATAAAATTGATTAATTTATTTTTCTAGAGTTAATAGATATAGTGATATAAGAGAAAAACTTGGGTCAGCAGCAGCTTTTATTAATTGTACTTGGAGTAATTATTGTTGGAATAACAGTATTAGTCGGAATATCTCAATTCAAAGCAAATGCAGTTCAAAACAATAGAGATGGATTACTATCTGAAATGATGGCATTTGCTACACTTGCACAAGAATATTATAAAAAACCATCAGAATTAGGCGGTGGAAATAGAAGTTTTACTGGTTTTGTTATTCCTACAAATTTACAACGAACAACAAACGGCAGATATTCAGCTACTGTTCGCGAACAAACTATTACTATAGTTGGTAGAGGTACTGAAATAGGGAACAACGGACGTTCAGTTGTTCGAGTTACAATGGTTGCAAATTCTAATTCAATAGTTTCTGTAAGAATTAATAATTAATTTATTACATAAATAACATCATACTTTTTATCAATTTTACCTTACCATCTAATTTTCAGATTAATTTTGTTATATCTATTTTTAGGTACAATTATTTTCATTTTATGCTTTCATACACAAATAGAGGATAAAAATGGGATCAAATCGAGACGAAGCTTTAAGGTATCATAGTGAAGGTCGGAAAGGAAAGATTGAAGTTATTCCAACAAAACCATGTTACACAGCTCGTGAATTATCATTAGCCTACACACCTGGTGTTGCAGAACCGTGTAGAGAAATCGAAAAAAACGACGACGATGTTTACAAGTACACTGCTAAGGGAAATTTAGTTGCGGTTGTTTCAAATGGAACAGCTGTTTTAGGATTAGGAGATATTGGACCTCATGCTGGTAAACCAGTTATGGAAGGTAAAGGTGTTCTATTTAAAAGATTTGCTGATATCGATGTTTTTGATATTGAACTTAAGACTCACGATGCAAATGAAGTTATAAGAGCAACTCAATTACTTGAGCCTACTTTTGGCGGTATCAATCTCGAAGATATTAAAGCACCAGAATGTTTTGAGATTGAAGAAGAATTGATTAAAACGATGGATATTCCGGTTTTTCATGATGATCAGCATGGTACTGCAATAATTTCATGTGCAGCTTTAATTAATGCAGCAGAATTAGCTGGAAAAAAATTAAACAAACTTAAAATTGTTGTTTCTGGGGCTGGTGCATCTGCAATAGCTTGTTGCAAAATGTATATAGCTGCCGGTGCCAAAGTTGAAAACATATCTATGTTTGATACAAAAGGTCACATTAACAAAAAAAGGGATGATCTCAACAAGTATAAGATAATGTTTGCCCAAGATGTAGTTTACAAGGATTTAACCGAAGCAATGAAAGGCGCAGATGTGTTTGTTGGTCTCTCTAAAGGAAATATTGTATCCAAGGAAATGGTTAAGGGGATGGCAAAAAATCCAATTGTATTTGCAATGGCTAATCCCGATCCTGAAATAACATACCCTGATGGAGTTGCAGCAAGAAAAGATATTATAATGGCAACTGGACGAAGTGATTACCCAAACCAAGTTAACAATGTATTAGGATTCCCATTTATTTTCAGAGGAGCATTAGATGTACGCGCAAAGAAAATAAATGAAGAAATGAAAATGGCTGCAACAAAAGCATTGGCTAAACTTGCAAGAGAAAAAGTACCGGAAGTTGTAATTCATGCATATGGCGGTGCAGAATTTTCATTTGGGCCGGAATATATTATCCCAAAACCATTTGATCCACGTGTTCTCTGGTATGTAGCACCGGCTGTTGCAAAAGCAGCAATGGATACCGGCGTTGCAAGGTTGCCAATTACAGACTGGAAAGCATATAAAGAACAATTACAAGAACGCCTCGGTTTTTCAAGTGAAGTTGTTAGAGGTATGGTTCATAAAGCACAAAAGAATCCTAAAAAAGTTGCCTATCCGGAAGGTGAAGAAGAAAAAATTATTCGTGCTGCTCATTCTGTATTTGAAGATAATATTGCAAAACCAATTTTGATTGGCAGCGAAGAAATTATTAAAGCAAAAATTCAAGATCTTGGTTATGATGAAAATATTTTTGAAATTGTTGATATAAGTAAGTCTTCAAAGACTAGTTTGTATACTGATGAATTTTATAAAGCTAGACAAAGAAAAGGCATAACTCCACGAGATGCCAAATACTTACTACGAGAACCAAATTATTTTGCTTCGATGATGTTAAAAATGGGAGATGCTGATGCTATGGTTGGTGGTTTAACTCAGCACTACCCCCAAACAATCAGACCAGCATTGCATTGTATTGGAATGAAAGAAGGATTAAAAGTTGTTTCCGGAATGTATATAGTAATTATCAAACGGAAAGCATATTTTTTTGCGGATACAACTGTAAATGTTGACCCAACATCAGAACAATTAGCAGAAATTGCCATCAGCGCATCTGATATGGCAAAAGAATTTGATGTTGTTCCAAAAGTAGCAATGTTATCATTCAGCAATTTTGGAAGTGCACCTTATCCACAATCAAAAAAAGTGGCAAATGCAGTAAAATTAATAAGAGAGAAACGACCAAATCTTGTGGTTGATGGTGAAATGCAAGCTGATACTGCTGTTGTTCCCGAAAGAATGGAAGCAGAATTTCCATTTTCTTCATTAAAAGGAGGAGCAAACGTTCTTATATTCCCAAATCTTGATGCTGCTAATATTGCTTATAAATTAATTCAACGCTTAACTGATGCTACAGTTATTGGTCCTATTTTAATGGGTATGAAAAAACCAGTGCATGTCTTACAAAGAGGCGATACTGTGAATGATATTGTTAATATGACTGCAATTGCTGTTGTTGAAGCTAAAGGAAAATAAGAAGAATTAGTGTAAACTAATATTCATGATTTCTAGCCCCGATAGAATTCGGGGCTTTTTTTTATATTAAGTAACATATTTTGGAAATTCAACGTCAAAATTTGTAAAAATTTATTTAAATGTTAAGAAATGTATTATATATAAGCGGAAGCATTTTAATTTTTTTTACCGGATTAATTATTTATGGAGTTATATTAAATCTTAGAGAGCAAACTTTAGAAGAAATTCTTAAAGAAAAAGGGATTGATAAACTTAAAGATGTACATCTTGTTGTTAATAGAATGAATTATAGAGTTGAACTTTATTCTAATAAAACATTCATTAAAAACTATAAAGCTGTATTTGGAAAAAACTCTGGTACAATAAAAACATCAACACATGATCTGATTACACCGCTAGGTGAGTTTAAAATTTGCTACATTGATACTAATTCGAGATACCATCGGTTTCTACAAATTAATTATCCAAATGAAAAAGTTGCTGCTGAAGCACTAAAACAAGGTTATCTAAATGAAAATGAATTTAAAACAATTCAAAGTTCATCAAAAAATAACGACTGTCCTCCAAAAGAAACAAGGCTGGGTTCCAATATAGGTATTCATGGGATAGGGAAATACAACTTCATTTTTAAGAATTTACCATTTACATTTAATTGGACTAATGGATCAGTTGCCGTGAGTAATGAAAATATCGATGAGATTTTGTCTGTTGTAAAAATTGGAACGGAAGTAAAAATAACATTTTAATTAATCGAAATTGGTTTGAAAACAAAATTAATTAACATAGTAGTTGTATTCTACTGCATTATTACCATTAATGCTTTTGGTCAAACTTATTTACATCATGAATTAGTAAACATTGAGTTCATTGGTAACCTTGCAATACCAACCTCAGAATTAGAAAGTGTAATTTTTTCGAAAGAATCACCTAGTAAGTTCTCTCAATTCTTAAATAGTTTTTCAGGTTTTGGTTCCCCAGCTATTTATTTCGACTCGCTGCTAATACCTTCAGATATTCAAGCCATTAAAAGTCTTTATCATTCAAATGGGTACTTTAAGATTTCAGTGAAGTATAATTATTCCTTAGCAGAGAAGGAGGCAGTACTAACTTTTGAGATTAATGAAAGGGAACCAGCTTACTTAAAATCGTTCAACGTATATGGTTTGAAAGATAAAATTCCGGGTGAATATTTGGATTTACTAAATGATTTTATAAAAGTTGATTCAAATACAATTTATCAAGAAAGATTGGTGGAAAACAAAAAGAACTATACAATTAATTATTTAAGAGATCATGGTTTTATGCTTGTATCTAATGATATTCCGTCAGTTACAGTTGATACAATGTTAAACCGTGTTGATGTTGGTATAAATTTTACAACTGGTAAGAGATATAGGATCAATGAAATTTCTACTCTAAAAACCGGTGAAGGAAAAGATTTCGTTGAAGATGAATTGTTAAAGGAAATTGTTGGCATTGGTGCGAATTCATTTTATAGTTTTTATGATATTCAACGAGGGCAAGTAAGATTATATCGAACAGAACTTTTTAATTCTGCAATTATAAATGCTGTTATTTCTGATACAGTTGGCAATTATGTGCCGTTAAGTATTGCTGCCGATGTTGGAATGATGCATGAATTAACTCCCGAAATTATAGTTAATAATGAAGACAATACTTTTAATATTGGTATTGGATTAAGTTTTACTAAAAAAAATCTTTTTGGCGATGCGCGTAAGTTTACTATAGGATCTTCAATCGCTGCACAAAATATTTCTGAATTTTTAAAAAATCCTTCGTTTAATGATTCAACTGTATTTGGTTATACAGATACAAGAATGATTGTTGAACAGCCATTTCTTTTCGGAAAACCAATTAATACAAAATTAGAATCCTATTTTACACTTCAAAAAAGAAAGAATGAATACAATTCTAAATTGTATGGAGCAAAATTGAGTTTTGATATCGAAATGCCCCAGTTTACATACTTCAATACTTTTAGCACTTACTTTAATATTGAGAGAGCTGAATACACATATAAGAAGGAGTATTTGATTAATCTTTTAAGTATCTCTTATCAGCGAATTACAGAAAGAAATTATACTAAAGCCGAAGCCGATTCTCTCGCCTCCCTTTATGTGATAAATGAATTAGGCGGGCAGTTAATTTCCAAAAGTACAAATGCATTAATGGGAATTTTATTAGGCACAAATAAAACTGATGATGTTTTTTTCCCAACTTCTGGTTATTCATTGTCATTTCAATTGGAAGAAGCAAATTCGATTCCTTATTTAATTACAAAAATGGCAAAGTCAGAATTTAATAGACCACTCTACTTAAAATTTTTAGCAGCTACATCTGTTTTTCTTCCAATTTATTTTTCCAATCTGAATTCATTTGGTTTAAAGTTAAAGGTCGGACAAATATTTACATATAAAGGTGACAAAGCAGATATTTCTTTAAATCAAAGATTTTATTCAGGAGGAAGCAATTCAATTCGGGGCTGGAGTACGCGGCAACTTGTTCCTTTAGATCCGCTTTTAAATTTAGAAAATCCAACTCAAGAAGAATTAGAAGGAGTACTTGCTAAGGGTGCGGCAACTGGTGGATTTTTTACTTTTGAAGGTTCGATCGAAACACGAAATCGTTTGTTTGGGAAATTTGGTTCTGTTTTATTTATTGATTATGGGAATACTTGGAATGATTTTTCCGAATTCAAACTAGATCAAATAGCAGTTGCCGGCGGTTTTGGAATTAGATATTATTCAGATTTTGCTCCTATCAGATTTGATTTCGGAATTAAGTTGTATGATCCTAAGGACAATAGAAGTATTTCATCAAAAAGATTTTGGAATGACCTGGTGCAATTTCATATCGGTATTGGAGAAGCATTCTAAAATCTTCAGAAATTAGATTTTTGAGCTAAAAAGACACTTTGTTTGACACTTCGTTTTTAACTAAATTTGCAGTCACTTTTTCGGAGTATTATGATTAACAGCATGACCGGATATGGCAAAGGAACATCTCAAAAGGGCGAACTATCAGTTGATGCCGAGATAAAAAGTGTTAATAGCCGCTATCTTGATCTTTCATTGAGGCTGCCAAAATTTTTAGCTGCTAAAGAATTTGAAATTAGAGAAAAAGTAAAAAAGGCAATCAAAAGAGGAAAGGTATATTTGTCTTTGACTGTACGAAAAGGTGAGTTCATTGAAAAGTTTAATGAAATTGATCCGGCTGCTGTAAAATTTGGGATGAAAATTCTTAAAGATATTAGAAAGTTTGCTGGATTAAAAAATAAAATTACTTTCAGTGATTTATTGGTTTTTCAAAATCTGTATTTCAAAGAAGATGAAGAACAAGCTGGCGAAGAAATGCTGCTTATTGAAGAAGCTATTGAAGGTGCTATAAATGAATTAAATAAAATGCGTGAAGCTGAAGGAAAGGAACTTGAGATTGATATTAGGATGCGACTCGATTTAATAGAAAGCAATACATTAATGATTGAAAAAATAAAAGAAGAAAGTGTTACAAGTTATTTTGAAAAATTTAGGGAAAAAGCAAAGCAGCTTGTTACAGACCTTGTTGACAGCGAACAAAGGTTAATTACTGAATTAGCTTTATTATCCGAAAGGTATGATGTAACTGAAGAATGTGTCAGATTGAAAAGCCACATCAAAATTTTTAAAGAAACGTTAAATAATTCTGATGATGCCGGAAGAAGATTAAATTTTATTCTTCAAGAAATGAATAGAGAAGCAAATACAATAAATAGCAAATCAGTATCATCAGAAATTTCTCATTATGGAATTAAATTAAAAGAAGAAATAGAAAAAATCCGTGAACAAATCCAAAATATTGAGTAACTGTGAATAAAAAAGCAAATTTGTTTGTATTTTCTGCTCCGAGTGGTTCTGGTAAAACTACCATAGTAAGAGAAATATTAAAGCAGTATCCTGAATTTGCTTTCTCAGTTTCTTATACGACTAGAAAAAGAAGGAGTGTTGAAAAGGAAGGAATAGATTATTTTTTTATTTCCGAAAAAGATTTTGAAAGTAAAATAAATAGTAGTGAGTTCGTTGAGTGGGAAAAATTTTACGATTACTATTATGGTACGCTTAAAAAAAAAGTAGATGATAATATTAAGAGTGGGATTTCAACTGTCTTCGAAGTTGATGTTAAAGGTGCATTGAGTATTAAAAAAGTTTATCCATTTGCAACATTGATATTTATTTCACCACCCAGTATTGAGGAATTGAAACAAAGACTTGTAAAAAGAAATACTGAAACTGATGAAGATCTGCAGAAAAGAATCCAAAGAGCAGAAATGGAATTATCATTTAAAGATAAATTTGATCATGTTGTAACAAATATTAATCTTGAACAAGCAAAAAAAGAAGTTAAAACAATTATAGATTTAGAGTTAAAAAAGGAGAAATGAAATGTTAAAACCGCTTAATCTTGATAAGATTAAGGAAAAAGTTCCTAATCTTTACGAAGCTGTTATAGTAACAGCTAGAAGAGCAAGAAAACTGAACGACGATAATAAATTAGAGTTCAATGCTTTGCTCAGCACCATAAATTCTGGGCATGAAGACGAATTTGAGGATAGAGAAAACCCTGAGCAGTTAAAACTTTCTTTAGAATTCGATAAACGAGAAAAACCTCATTTGAAATCCGTAAAAGAACTTACTTCGGATGGAATTGAGTATCGATTTAAAGATAAAACTATCTAAAAGAAATCTTTTTCTTAAAGGCGGAGTTAAAAGCTCCGCTTTTTATTTTTAAATAATCTTCTTTTTTAATTAAATTCAAATGTGATTTTGAAAATTCAAACCAGCCAGCTTTGATGGATGATATTAAAAAATTATTTACTGAAGCGTTGAAAGATCAGCAAGAAATTTTTGGTGATTTACTTTTTGATCAATTCAACGTAGAGATTAAAGAAAATATTAAATTCAAGGTTGCAGAGAAGGTTGAGATTGATTTGAATAATAATCTGTTCGCAGAAAATTTTATGAGTTCGAATTCAATTAACGAACTAAATGCCCTCGTCAATAAATGTATGAAATGCGATTTAGGTAAAACAAGAAATAAATTTGTTTTTGGTATCGGAAATTCGAATGCTCATGCAATGCTTATTGGTGAAGCTCCCGGCGCAGATGAAGATGCTCAAGGTGAACCATTTGTTGGACGTGCCGGAAAATTGCTTAATGATATTTTGAAATCTATCAATCTATCTAGAGAAGAAGTTTACATCGCCAATATTTTGAAATGCCGTCCACCTCAAAACAGAGATCCGCAGCCAATGGAAATGGAAACTTGTATTCCTTATCTTCATAAGCAAATTGATTTGATTAACCCTAAAATCATTTTATGCCTTGGAAGAGTGGCTGCAAATGGATTACTAAATAAAAAGCTTTCACTTGCAGATTTACGAAATACTGTTTACGAATTTAATGGTATTAAAGTGATGGCAACTTATCATCCGGCTGCATTACTAAGAAATCCAAATTGGAAGCGGGGCTGCTGGGAAGATGTACAAAAATTTAAAAAACTTTATGACAAATTATTAAGTAGTTAACATGGCAAAGAGAATTCCATCTAAAAAAAGTGAAGTGATTGATAAAAAACTTCAGAAACTTCAAGCGGCTGCAAAGCAGCCTCCAGCAGCAACTGAAGTTGAAATGTCAGTTCTTGGTGCAATGCTTTTAGAAAATGATGCTGTTCCCAAAGCAGTTGAGATTCTAAAACCAGAATCTTTTTATGAAAAAAAGAATAGAGTGATTTTTGAAGCAATGTCTTCTTTGTACGAAGCTGATGAACCGATTGACACTGTTTCAGTTTATGAAGAATTAAAAAAGTCTGGTAAAGTTGATCTATCAGGAGGAGCAGCTTACCTTAGCAAATTGACTCAAGATATTTCTTCAGCGGCAAATGTTGATTATCATGCCAGAATTGTTTTGGAAAAATGGATTCTTAGGCAATTAATTACTGCTTCTATGGATATAGCACACAATGCATATGAAGCAAGTGAAGATGTATTTGACCTTCTTGATCAAGCCGAAACAAAAATATTTCAGATTTCTGAAGAAGGAATAAAAGAATCATTTAAGTCGATGGACAAAGCAGTAAAAGAAGCTTTGGAATTAATTGAAGCGATTCATGCAAAAAATATCTCTACGTTTTCCGTTCCGTCCGGATTTTTTGAGTTGGATGAATTACTCGGAGGTTTCCAAAAATCAGATTTGATAATTATTGCTGCTCGTCCATCAATGGGAAAAACTGCTTTTGCTATGTCAGCTGCTCGAAACGCTGCTATTGATCACAACATTCCAATTGGAATTTTCAGTTTGGAAATGTCAACCATTCAATTGGCGACAAGGTTGATTTCTGCAGAAGCGAGAATTAATGCTCATAATGTGAGAACTGGAAAATTTAGAGCTGAGGAAGGGGCAAAAATTAGTAGAACAGTTCACAAGTTAAGTAAAGCTCCAATTTATATTGATGACACTCCCGGCATTTCGATTCTTGAACTGCGAGCGAAAGCACGAAGGTTGAAAAATGAAAAAAACGCCGGATTAATAATTGTCGATTACCTTCAATTAGTTAATCCATCTTCTTCAATGGAAAGCAGAGAACGAGAAATTTCTTCAATCTCTCGATCATTAAAAGCATTAGCAAAAGAATTGAGTTTACCAGTGGTTGCACTTTCACAATTGAATCGTGCAGTTGAATCAAGATCCGATAAAAAACCGATGCTTTCAGATTTACGTGAATCTGGTTCAATTGAACAAGATGCTGATGTCGTTGTGTTTTTATATCGACCAGAAGTTTATAATATTACATCTTATACAAGCGGTGAAATGCAAGGAGAATCTACAGAAGGACTTGCTGAAATTATTGTTGGAAAGCAAAGAAATGGACCGATTGGGGAACTGAAAATGAGATTCATAAAAGATTATGCAAGATTCGAAAGTCTTGAGAGATTTCGTCAACCAAGATTAACTGAAGGAGAAGCGGTCGGAGATGCTGAAGAAATACAAGCACTTGAAGAACCACCGTTCTAATAAAAAAAATGAATAATTTTTTTCAAATAAAATATCTGTTCAAATCTATTCAATCAGTGTTTATCCGTGTGCTATTATATTCTTTTTTTATTTACACGGAAATTTTTTCGCAAACAATCTTTACTCAGAAAGATGTTGAAATTTGTAATTCCAAATTTCAATTTGCAATTGAAGCGAATCTTTCGACAAAACCAATTAATGAAATAATAACCGAGATTGGTAAAAGTTTTATTGGAACAGATTATGAAGCATTCACGCTTGAAAAACCTGGCGAAGAACGGCTTGTCGTGCATTTAACGGGTTTAGATTGTTATACATTTCTTGAGACTTCACTAGTATTTGCTCGGTCAATAAAGAATGGAAAAACATCTTTTGAAGACTATCAAAAAGAATTGGTCAATATTCGTTATCGGAATGGAAAGCTGAAAGATTATCCATCACGACTTCATTATTTCTCTGATTGGATTTACAATATGAACAAACGCGGAATTGGAAAGGATAAAACAAAAGAAATTGGTGGTGTTCCTTACATTAAAAAAATTAATTTTATGAGTACTCATACGGATTCTTATCGACAGTTAAAAGAGAATCCTAAATTTGTTAAAGAGATCGAAGCAGCAGAAATGAAAATTAACAAAAGAAACTACTACTACATCCCAGAAGAAGATATCGAAAAATGCGAAGATAAAATTCAGAGCGGCGATATTATTGGCATAACCACAAACATCGAAGGATTAGATATTTCACATACTGGAATTGCTGTTAGAATGAATGATGGCAGAATCCATTTTATGCATGCGCCAAACGTTGGGCATAAAGTTGAAATTACAGAAAAACCCCTTGCTGAATATGTGAAAGCAAATAAGAAACAGACTGGAATTATGGTTTTGAGAGTTAATGAAATAAATTAATTGTACGATAATTTCTATTACTTTTTCACCAATCCCAATAACACTCTAATATTCTCCACATCCTCTTTTTGATCTTTTTCTTTTGGCGTCTCTAAAATTTTCGGGACCTTCTCGAGTTTCTTGTCATTCATAATATTTGTAAATCCTTCAAGTCCAATAAATCCTTTTCCAATGTGGTCATGTCTATCAACTCGCGAGCCGAGATCTTTCTTACTGTCATTCATGTGAATGCAATGCAAACGTTCTAGACCGATGATGCCGTCAAACTCCTTTATAATTTTTTTATACTCTTTTGTATCGCGGATATTGTATCCGGCTGCCCAAATATGTGCTGTATCAATGCAGACACTCATTCTTTTGGGTTCATCAACAAGATCAATAATTTTTCTTAACTGTTCGAATCTGTATCCGAGTGTTGTACCTTGACCGGCGGTTGCTTCTAACATGCTTTTTGTTTGATAACCTTTAGTTTGTTGATGTGCATAGTTCAATGATTCTGCGATAATTTTTATTCCCTCTTCTTCACCTTGTCCGACATGAGCGCCGGGATGAAAATTGAGGTGTGGAATTCCAAGCTGCTCACATCTTTCCAATTCCTTTATAAATGCTTGTCGAGATTTTTCTAAGCCAACTGGATCCTTCGCACATAGATTTATAAGGTAAGTATCGTGTGATACAACAAATTTTATATTCGATTTCGATAAGTTCTCTTTAAAATCAGAAATCTCTTTTTCGGTAAGGTCACGTGCAAAATATTGATTATTATTTTTCGTAAATATTTGAATTGCAGTAAAACCCAATTTATCTGCAGTTTCAATTGCAGAAGCCGGGCCACCGGATACAAATGTATGAGCACCAATTAAATGTTTCATCATTACCTTTCTTTTACACTCTTTTTATGCTTCAAAAATAAAAAATTCATTTATCATATCATTAGTAGAAGATTGTTTATTTTAGCAATACTAAAAATTCCACTTTTGGAAGAATTAATTTAATTATTGATTTATTTAAACTAGTCAGAAGGTATTTATCATGCGAAAAAGTATCATGTTTTTAATTGTCTTGTCAGCGTTTTTGATAAGTTGTTCTAAAAATGAAGAACAACAAAATGTAAATAAAAGTTTGGAAGTTAAAAGTAATCAGCATAAAGTGACTGTTCTAGAAGTGCAAAGTGTATCCAGCTACAGTTATCTCAAAGTGTCAGAAGATGGTGCAGAATATTGGATTGCAAGCCCAAAAGCAGATTTTAGTGTGGGGCAAGTTCTACTATATACTAACGCGATGGAAATGAAAGGTTTTACAAGCAAAGAGCTTAATAAAACTTTTGAGAGAATATTATTTGTTGATAGACTTGAATCAAAGCTTGGTGTTGGTACAATGACCGAACCACAAAAGCCTCACATTGAAAAAGAAAATATTTCAGTTGAACCGTTGTCTGGAGGAATTACTATTTCTCAATTATTTACTAATCCAAACAAATATGAAAACAAGACTGTAAAAATTAAAGGGAAGGTGATAAAAGTTAACTTGGGAATTATGGAAAAAAATTGGATTCATATTCAAGATGGAACTAGTGCAAATGATGAATTTGATTTGACAATTACAACCAATGGAACTGCTAATATTGGAGATGTTGTAATTGTAGAAGGGAAAATTGTATTGAATAAAGATTTTGGTTATGGATATTCTTACAAAGTATTGATGGAAGAAGCAAAGATTTCGAAAAGCTTATAGGATAATTGACTACCTAAAAATGACTGAGAAAAAACAATTTAACAACTAACTACCAACAACCAACAAATAACATAGAGTTATGTCAAACGAACCTAATAAAATAATTTACTCGATGATTGGTGTAAGTAAATATTATGACACAAAACCTATATTAAAAGATATTTACCTTTCATACTTCTACGGTGCAAAGATTGGGGTGCTCGGTTTAAATGGCTCTGGTAAAAGTTCTCTTTTAAAAATTCTTGGCGGTGTCGATAAGGATTTCAATGGAGAAACAGCAGTATCTCCAGGATTTACAATTGGATTATTAGAGCAAGAACCTAAACTTGCTGATTCAAAAACAGTAAAAGAAATTGTTGAAGAAGGAGTTCAAGAAATTGTTGATGTGTTGAAAGAATATGATGAAATAAATGCAAAGTTTGCTGAACCGATGAGCGATGATGAAATTAACGATTTACTTGAAAGGCAAGGTAAAGTTCAAGAAAAACTTGATCATCTTGATGCTTGGGATCTGGATTCTAAACTTGAGCTCGCTATGGATGTGCTTGGTTGTCCTCCTGGCAACACACCAATAAAAGTTTTATCGGGCGGTGAAAGAAGAAGAGTTGCATTATGCAGACTGCTTCTCAAAAAACCAGACATTCTTTTATTAGATGAACCAACCAATCATCTTGATGCAGAAACTGTTCTATGGCTTGAAGCAGAATTAAACCGTTATCAAGGAACTGTGATTGCAGTTACACACGACCGATATTTCCTTGATAATGTTGCTGGATGGATTTTAGAATTGGACAGAGGTGAAGGAATTCCCTGGAAAGGTAATTATTCTTCATGGCTGGATCAGAAAAAACAGAGATTATTATTAGAAGAGAAAAAAGAAACTGATAGACAGAAAAATTTACAGCGAGAGCTTGAATGGATTAAAATGGCGCCAAGAGCCCGTCATGCAAAATCAAAAGCACGTATCAATGCTTATGAGGAAATGCTTAATGAAGAAAGGGAAAAGAATCAAAAAGATTTAGAAATTTATATTCCATCCGGTCCACGGCTGGGTAATGTTGTTATTGAAGCAGAAAATGTTTCAAAAGGATTCGGCGATAAACTATTGATTGAGAATTTGAATTTCAAACTTCCACCAGGCGGAATTGTTGGTGTAATTGGACCAAATGGTGCCGGAAAAACTACTTTGTTTAGAATGATAACTGAACAAGAAAAAGCAGACAGCGGAATATTTAAAATTGGAGAAACTGTAAAACTTGCTTACGTTGATCAAAGCAGAGATGTCCTTGACCCTGAAAAAACTGTGTGGCAAATGATTAGCGGGGGCGATGATCAAATTCAGCTTGGAGGAAGGCAAGTAAATTCACGCGCTTATGTTGGTCAATTTAATTTTACTGGCGCAGATCAGCAGAAGAAAGTCGGATTACTTTCTGGCGGTGAGAGAAATAGAGTTCATCTCGCTCTGGCATTAAAACAAGGTGCTAATGTAATCTTACTTGATGAGCCGACAAATGATCTTGATGTTAATACAATGCGTGCATTGGAAGAAGGATTGCTTAACTTTGCTGGTTGTGCTGTTGTTATAAGTCACGACCGCTGGTTTTTAGATCGCATTTGTACACACATTCTTGCGTTTGAGGGTGATAGCAAAGTAGTTTGGTTTGAAGGCAACTTCTCAGATTATCAGGAGAACAGAAGAACACGGTTAGGAAAAGATGCTGATATTCCTCATAGAATAAAGTATAAACGTCTTACAAGATAAATTCTATGGTATTGAAAAAAATTTTCCTTTTAGGAATTATTCTTTGTTTATGTAATAATATTTTTTCTCAAGATAATTCTTACAAGAATACCGCGTCAATTTTACATGGAATTCCACCCGAAATTAATTTACCAAAGAATATTGAATTAATTAGTTCCCGCTTATCATTTATAAAGATTGAAGTTGATAGCCAAAAGTCAGTCTATTTGTTAATAGAGAAGAAATCGAATAATGAAAATTCATTTTGGTTTTTATCGAATTCTGATCAAGGTAATACTTCTGTTGAATTGTTGGAGCCAAATAGAAATTTGGCAAACAAATTTTATTTTGAATTGAACGTTGTACGCAACAAGAAAAATCACGAATTAGAAATTGAGTTAGATTTAGCTGAAAAAATCTGCAAGTATAATGTTAATCAAGAAATACCTACTGAATCTTGGATTAAATATTCGGGCAATATGAATTTCGAAATTCTGTATTCGTATTATAACTTCTATAATACTCAACCGTTTAGATCCGAAGAAACATTCGACAATAAATTTGACGGGCTTTGTCTTTCTTATTCTGGTAAATTTAAGCTCGATGATATTTCAAAGTTGGAAATTAAACCTGGTATAATTTTATTTCCAAGTCACTTAATCGGGTTGGATTTCGGTTTCTATTATCGTAGAAAAGTGGAAGATATTTTTTTTATAAGTGCTGGTATTGATTTTCATTTCACTGCGCGTTGGGCTACTGGAGGACATTCAGGAGGTGCCACAAGAGAAGGCTGGTTTGCTTTCCCAACAATTACAATTGGAATTCCTATAATAAAAGTATTGCCATTACTGATTAGTTATCAATATGCAAATATTACTAATTACTATAATTTTTATGGTCGACCTAGCAGAGTACAATATGATTTAAAATCTATAATAAGAATCGGTTTTGAATTTGGTAGATGGGATTAATATATCCTATTGATAGATTTAGAATAACAAAACCCAACACCTTAACAAGCATATTGGGTTTATTCATGGGGGAATAAAAGATTAAAGATTACCTAAAACTATTTGAAGCTTTTCTGATACTTGTGCGGCTATTTCTTCCAATGCCGGGTTCTGAACTGCCTTCATTGATTCCATTGGATTAACTACACTCACTTGAATTTTACCTTCTTCTTTTTCTTGTACAACAACGTTGCAAGGAA
Organism: Ignavibacteria bacterium; assembly: GCA_016873835.1. Classification (GTDB taxonomy): domain Bacteria; phylum Bacteroidota; class Ignavibacteria; order Ignavibacteriales; family Melioribacteraceae; genus DSXH01. Next base: position 14,715 of record VGVY01000017.1, on the reverse strand, counting down.
GCAGCACGCCAAGAGTTTCTTCTGCTTGAAGTGCTTTGTATGCAAATGGCGGATTGCACGCACCTAATATTTTGTATTTTCTAAAATCAACATCTAATTTTTTTTTGAGTGTTTCTTTAACATCAATTTCTGTTAAAATTCCGAAGCCTTCCTTTTTAAGTTCATCAATAACTTTTTGGATCGCATCATCAAAGGAATAGCTTACAGTTTTTGAATTGTGATAAGTCATAAATTATCCTTATTTCTTTTCTTATATGATGAATAAAAACAGAAAAGGATTCTAGATAAAGAAGATTTGTGCTAAAATTACTACGGCAATAATTCCAAGGATGTTTAAAATAAATCCTACCTTAGCCATATCCCACACTTTAAGGCGCTGACTTCCAAAAACAATTGCATTTGGAGGAGTTCCAACGGGCATCATAAAAGCCAACGAAACAGAGAATGTTACCGGAATCATAATCATTAATGGATTAACACCAATTTCAATTGAAAGCGAAGCAAGTAATGGAAGGATTATTGCAGTTTGCGCAGTGTTTGATGTTAATTCGCTTGTGAATACATTTACAGAACAGAGAACTAACACCAATATTATTGGAGCAACAGCCTTCATAATTAAAAATTCTTGTCCAATCAATTTTGATAGATTACTTTGAACAAATCCTTCAGCTAAGGCAAAACCTCCGCCAAATAGTAACACAATATCCCACGGAATCTTTTTAATATCCTCATGAACCAAAATAAATGAATATTTTTTTTCACTCGAAAGTGATGGTATTACAAACAGTACAATAGTCATTAATATGGCTATGGTGCTGTCATCAATAAGATTTGCAAATGTAAATAGGTTTGACCAGCCAGGAATTTTCCAAAAACCAAGATCAATATCAGTTCTGAACACCCACAAAAATGAAGTAATAAAGAAAACTATAAGAACTGCCTTTTCTTCAAAACTCATCTTGCCAAGTTTCACTTTTTCATTTCTGATGATTACTTTATCAAGTAAAAGACTTTTGTCAGTTCTATAGAAAACTTTTGTAAGAACTATCCAAGTGATTATTAGCATAGTAATTGATAGTGGGACACCAAACATCATCCACTCACTAAATCTAATCATCGGATTATCTGGAAAATAAATCTTATACATTCTTTGGAAAATTAAATTTGGAGGTGTTCCAATTAGAGTTGCGATACCACCGATTGTACACGCATAAGCAATAGCAAGCATCAATGCTTTACTGAAGTTATTGCTTTTATCTGTTCCAAACTCTGCTTCAACTTTATAAATTATTGAAAGTCCAATTGGTAAAACCATTAAACAAGTTGCGGTGTTTGAAATCCACATTGAAATAAAACCTGAAGCAATCATAAAACCAAGTATTATTTTTGAAGGACTATTGCCGAATAAAAGTATAACACTCAATGCGATTCTTTGATGAAGTTTCCACTTCTCCATTGCAATTGCAATAAAAAATCCACCGACGAACAGAAAAATAGTTGAATTCATATACTGTTCTGCGATATCAGAAGAAGAAACAACTCCAAGAAATGGGAAAAGAATTAGCGGAACAAGTGAAGTTGCAGCAAGCGGTAATGCTTCTGTAATCCACCAAGTCGCCATCATTGCAGCTACAGCAGCAATTAGTTTTGCATTGTAATAATTGGGTCCGAAATCAACAAACAACCAGATAATTAGAAAAAGGAAAATTCCGATGAATAAACTCCCGAATTTTATTTGAAATGGTTTCAATTCCGGATTTAAAATTTGCATTACCATTTTTTATTTATGAACATTTTTAATAATACCAATAAAATCATATTCAATTTTTTCTTCGCAGAAGAAGGGCTCGCCAAATTCTTTACCAATGTTGAATCCGCATACCCTTGCCCGGGCTTCTAAATTTTTTAAGAAGCTTTGCTGACTAATGAAAGTTTCCGGTTCCTTACTTTCCGGGTTGTGAAATTGAGATTCGTATGCATGAATTGCTTTCATTTTTGTATCGTAGGTTTCGCTGATATCGACAATAAAAGTTGGTTCAAATTCGTAGGCTTGCATAAAGTAATAAAGTTTTTCCGGGCGAAATGGCTGTTGTATTTTCGCATTTTCTTCAGTCACAATTTTATGAACTCCGGAAAAGAAAAATGCCTCTTTTACAAGTTGACTTGCGCCAATATGGTCCGGATGTCTATCGTTGCTATAAGGTGCAAAAATAAAACGAGGTTGATATTTCCTAATCTTTGATATTATAAAATTCAAATAATCTTCATTGAATTTTATGCTGCCGTCCGTAAAACCTAAATTTTCTCTCACTGTGATTTTTAATATTTCTGAAGCTTTCTGTGCTTCAATTTTTCTTATTTCTGCAGAGCCTCTTGTGCCAAGTTCGCCTTTTGTTAAATCAATTAGCCCAACTTTGATCTCTGCATTTGTCAATTTTGCTATTGTGCCTCCCATGGAAAGTTCGGCATCATCCGGGTGAGCTGCAAAAATTAAAATATCGAGTTGCATTATTAATCCCTATAACGTCTTGTAAATTTAGTTTTTAATATGGTTAATAATTTGAATAAAGTAAAATTAACACTGATACTTTATGCATTTCAGATTAAATAATTATATTCACGCAATTAATTTTCATTGGTATAATGAATTCTCTATATGAAGCTGTAATTGGGCTTGAAGTACATGCTCAATTGTTAACTGAAACGAAAATATTTTGCGGTTGCTCTACAAACTTTGGTAATCCACCGAATACAAACGTGTGCCTAGTTTGTTTAGGACATCCTGGTGCTTTGCCGGTTTTAAATCAAAAAGTAGTTGAGTTTGCAGTTAAAATGGGCTTAGCTACTGATTGTACGATTAATAGAAATTCGATATTTGCAAGAAAAAATTATTTCTATCCTGATTTACCTAAGGGCTATCAAATATCGCAATTCGAAAAACCAATTTGTGAATTCGGGAAACTAGTAGTTGTTAAAAATGATGGTTCAATGAAAGAGATTCAGATTAAAAGAATTCATATGGAAGAAGATGCCGGTAAGTCAATTCACGATCAAGAAGAAACAACATTAATCGATATTAACCGCTGCGGCACACCATTGCTTGAGATTGTGAGCGAACCTGATATGAATTCTGCTGAAGAAGCTTATTTATATTTGTCTAAACTCCGGCAAATTATAACATATTTAGGAATATGCGATGGAAATATGGAAGAAGGTTCTTTTAGATGTGATGCAAATGTTTCCGTTAGATTAAAAGGTGAATCACAACTTGGAACTAAAGCCGAAATAAAAAACATGAATTCATTCCGAAACGTTGAAAAGGCAATTGAGTTTGAAATCAAAAGACAAATTGAAATTCTTGAAGATGGCGGAAAAATTATTCAACAAACTTTACTCTGGAATGCAGAACAAAACATTGCATTACCGATGAGAAGTAAAGAAGAAGCGCATGATTATCGATATTTTCCTGATCCAGATTTAATGCCGGTTGAGGTTGATGAAATATGGAAAAGTGAAATCGAAAAAAAGATTCCAGAATTGCCAGATACGCGATGCAAAAGATTTATTGAACAGTTTAATTTACCAAATTATGATGCTGGAATATTGACTTCTTCAAAAGAATTAGCGGACTATTTTGAAAAAGTTACTGAAGTAACCACTGATTATAAATCAGCAAGCAATTGGATTATGACTGAGGTGCTTAAAGTATTAAGTGAAGGAAAAATTGGAATATCTCAATTCATAATTTCTCCAGTTAACCTTGGCAATTTAATTGTATTAATTAATAACAAAACTATAAGTATAAAAATTGCAAAAGAAGTTTTTTTGGAAATGCTTAAAAGCAATCAGGAGCCTGATACAATAATTAAAGACAAAAATCTTCTTCAGATTTCGGATACAACTGAAATTGAAACAATTATTGATAAAGTAATAACAGCAAATCCCAAAGATGTTCAAGAGTTTCTTTCGGGCAAGGAAAAAGTAATTGGATTTTTTGTCGGTCAAGTTATGAAAGAATCGAAAGGTAAAGCTAATCCTCAAATTGTGAATGAGTTATTAAAAAAGAAATTGTCACAACAGAAATAATTTATTATCTCATTCCATTATCGTAATATACATCCACATAAATTGTTTTATTCATTTCAACTTTAAATGGACCGGTTATAGATTTAATTGGCGATTCCCGTAATCCGAAATAATAAATTCCAGGCTCTATATTGAAATTGAATGCTCCATTTTGATTAGAAAGAACTTCTTTAATAATATTATTTCTTTCATTCATTACAATGATTGTGCAAAACTGCTGATATGGAGGAGGAACCCATCCAATTGGTATCGGACCAGGGTAGCCAATTGAAAATACTTGCCCAGTTACTGTACCCGATTCAAAAGATTCAATAGATAAAGTTGCCTCTTCGCAGCGTGGAATTAAGAGTAACAAACTAATTAGAATACAAATTTTTAGAAAGTGATTTATCAATTGTTGGTATTTGCCATTTAAGAATGTCATATAATTCTCAATCAACTTGTTTCAAATTATTATAAAAAAATATAAAGGTAAATACTATTTTAAGTACAACAATTCATATATTTTATAAAAAACAAACAGAAAGTAAAAGAAACTTTACTTGGAATAAAATATGAAAAGAGTCATTCTAAAAAAAAATGAGGAATTGAGAATTAAACGTGGTCACCTCTGGGTTTTTAGTAATGAAATCCAGACCGCTGAAGGAGATCCTCTCAATGGTGATCTTGTAGATATATTTGATTATAAAATCAATTTTTTAGCAACTGGTTTTTATAACACAAATTCTCTAATTGCAGTGAGAATTATTTCACTTGAACAACAAATAGATTTAGAGAATATATTTACTACTAGAATTTTATCAGCATATAACTATCGGAAATCAGTTTATCCAAACCGAAGTTCATTCAGAGTTGTATTCTGCGAAAGCGATCTCTTACCCGGATTAATAATAGATAAATACAACAATACCTTTGTGCTTCAAGTGAATTCAGCCGGAATTGAGAAAAACATTGAAATAATTAATACAATTCTCAAGAAAAGTCTAAATGCTGAAAAAATAATATCAAGGAACGACGAATATTTTAGAAAGCTTGAAGGATTGTCGGCTGAAGACAAAATTTATTTTGGTAACTCGACTGAAAATGAAAGAGAATTAATAGATGATGGTCACGTTAAATACGAGATTAATTTAGTCAAAGGTCAGAAAACTGGTTTTTATTTCGATCAATGCGATAACAGAAAATTTTTTGGAAAATTCTGCAATAATAAATCAATTCTAGACTGTTTTTGCAACTCAGGCGGATTTGGACTGCATGCAGCCATAAATAGAGCATCAAAAATTACTTTTGTTGATTCATCTATAAATGAAATTGAAAGTGCGATTAGAAATTATGAATTAAATAATTTATCAAATCAAAGAGAATTTTTTTGTGAAGATGTATTTGAGTATTTAGAAAAATGCATCGCTGCTGACAAAAAATTTGATATTGTAAATATTGATCCTCCAGCATTTGCAAAAAGTAAAAAAAGCTTGCCCAAAGCAATTAAGGGTTACGAGAAATTAAATCGTTTAGCAATTGCTGTAATTAAAAAGGGTGGCATCTTATTCAGTTCATCTTGTTCCTATCATTTGAAAAAAGATCAATTTATGGAAGCAATTAAAAACGCTCTGCAAAAATCACAAAGAAATTTTCAACTTGTTTATACCAATTCTGCTTCTTTGGATCATCCTTCACTTCTTTCAATGGAAGAAACTTCATACTTGAAGTTTGCTATGTTTAGGGAAATCAATTAGGAATTGAGGTTTACCACAACAAATTCTGTAATTATTTTTCTTATATTTACCGCTCTAAACGAGTGAATTTTAACGATTTTTAACACAATTAAAGAAACTTTTATTCAAAAATTTTGTAAAAACAAACAGTTTTCAAAAATATAGGTGATAAATTGGATATTACAGCTCTTAATGAAAAAATCCGGCGTGAGAGTGAATTCATTGATGTTCTTTTCAATGAAATTGGCAAAGTGATTGTCGGTCAAAAGCAAATGCTTGAACGCCTATTTATAGGTTTACTTGGCAATGGTCATGTTTTGTTAGAAGGAGTTCCCGGTTTGGCTAAAACACTTGCCATTAAATCTCTTGCATCTTCAATGAAAGCTAAATTTCAAAGAATTCAATTTACTCCGGATCTTCTTCCGGCAGATTTAATTGGAACTCTAATTTATAATCAAAAGGATGGGAACTTTACAATTAAGAAGGGACCGATCTTCGCTAACTTTATTTTAGCAGATGAAATTAACCGTGCGCCCGCAAAAGTTCAAAGTGCTTTACTGGAAGCAATGCAAGAAAGACAAGTGACCATTAGCGATACTACATTTAAACTTGACGAACCATTTTTAGTTCTTGCAACCCAAAATCCAATTGAACAAGAGGGAACATATCCTTTGCCGGAAGCTCAAGTTGATCGATTTATGCTCAAGGTGAAAATAACTTATCCAAACAGAGACGAAGAACAAAAAATTATGCGGGTGAATTCTACCGGACAAATGTCTACTCCGAATGCAGTAGTATCACCTGATGAAATTATTCGTGCACGAAAGCTAGTTCATGAAATTTATGTTGATGAAAAAATAGAAAAATATATTCTCGATATTGTTTTTGCTACTCGTTCACCAAAAGAATTTGGACTTGATGAATTGACTGATCTTATTGCATACGGTGGATCACCACGTGCATCTATTAATCTCGCACTTGGAGCTCGTGCAATGGCATTTGTAAGAAGAAGAGGTTATGTAATTCCAGAAGATGTTCGATCAATCTGCATGGATGTATTGCGTCATAGAATTGCAGTTACGTACGAAGCAGAGGCTGAGGATATTACATCAGAAAATATTATCACCAAAATTCTAAACCAAATAGAAGTGCCATAAAAGGAATCAGATAACACTGATGTATTACGGATGGCAAATGAAAATTTAATAATTAAAAATGCTCACTAAAGAATTACTTAAACAAGTAAAACAAATTGAAATTAGAACTCGCGGACTTGTTAATGAAGTCTTTTCAGGTGAATACCATTCAGTCTTTAAAGGTAGGGGAATGGAATTTTCTGAGGTGCGGGACTATCAGCTTGGCGATGATATTAGATCAATCGATTGGAATGTTACTGCGAGGTTTGGGCATCCTTTTGTAAAAGTATTTGAAGAGGAAAGAGAGCTGACAGTCATGTTGCTAGTTGATATGAGCGGTTCTCTTTCATTTGGGAGTGTTGAAAAAACAAAACAACAAATTGCAGCTGAGCTAAGTGCAATTTTAGCATTTTCTGCATTGAAGAATAATGACAAGGTTGGGTTAATTCTTTTTTCAGATCAGATCGAAAAATTCATTCCCCCAAAAAAGGGGAAAAGTCACTCACTGAGGATTATCCGTGAAGTTTTATCATTCGAACCTCAAGGAAATAAAACCAGTTTGAAGACTGCACTTGAATATTTTAATCATACAATAAAAAAGAAAGCTATTGTTTTTTTAATCTCAGATTATTTTGACATTGGTTATGAAAAGATTTTAAGGATTGTTGGGAAAAAACATGATTTGATCGGCATGGTGTTGAGTGACCTAAGAGAAAAACAATTGAAAGAATTTGGTCTGATAAAATTTAGAGACGCAGAAACCGGTGAAATAAAATTTGTCGATACTAATAGTAAAGGTTTCTTAAGGAGTTTTATGGAAACTCAAAAACGCTTTAATGAATATCGAAGATCGTTGTTTTTATCAAGCCGGCTTGATTCTATTGAAATTGAAACAAGCTATTCATATGTAAAACCTCTCATTGATTTTTTCAAAATGAGGGAGAAAAGATGGTAGATTTTATTAGAGTTGTGCTGATATTTTTTATCATGTCTTCCAGCCTAATTGCACAGAATATAAGTGTAAGTGCTTCAGTTGATACTTCTGAATATCAAGTTGGTGATTATATAAAGTATCAGTTGGAATTACGTTACTCTAAGAGCCTTAAAGTAAATCTGCCTTCAATTAAAGATAGTATAAAAGTTTTGGATTTTATTGAAGCGCTTAAGCCAGAGAGAAAAGAAGTTAATGATGATATAATTGAAAAATATACTTTTATTTTTTCTAAGTATGATTCTGCTGAAGTAACAATTCCTTCTTATAAGATTTATTACTCAACAAATAATGATACGATTAAGAAATATTTAGCAGTAAATCCGTTAACAATAGTTATTAAAACTTTGCAAGTGAATCCTCAGGAAGAGATTCGGGATATAAAAGAACCAATTAAACTTCCTCCTAACTGGCTTTTAATTATTGCAATTGTACTTTTATCATTTGGTTTGTTAGTTGGATTATATTATTTCTATCGTTATTACAAAAAGAAAAAAGAAGGAAAAATTATAGAAGAACCTGAAGTTAAAATTCCTCCACATGAAATTGCTTTAGAAAAGCTTGATAAACTTGCTGAAAAAAAACTATGGCAGCAAGGTTTGATAAAACAATATCACTCGGAAATAACAGAAATAGTCCGCGGATATTTTGAAGAACGATTTAATTTCCGAGCATTAGAAATGACCTCCTCAGAAATATTAGCTGTACTAAGTTATTTGGAAGAGGCGAAAATAATAACTGATACAACATATAATTTTTTAAGTAATGCAGATTTAGTAAAATTCGCAAAGTTTGAACCAATGCCTCAAGTGAATGAAGAGATGATGAATCAAGCATATCATTTAGTTAACGAAACTATTCCGAAACCAGTAATTGTTGAAACTATAGATGTCCAGGAGACTGAAAATGTTTAACGACATTTCATTTGCAAACTCATGGGCGTTATTGCTTTTGTTGTTGCTGCCGATACTATTCTATTGGTATTGGAAAAATAAAAACAGAATTTCTCCAAACATAAATTATTCGTCTTTTGAAATGTTTGGTGAGGTACCTAAAAGTTTAAAAGAAAGACTTGCGCATTTACCAGCAATTTTAAGAATTCTTGCTTTGGCATTTTTTATTGTAGCGTTTGCACGTCCGCAGACATTTTCCAGCGGAGAAAATATTCTTACCGAAGGAATCGATATTGCAATGGTTTTAGATATCTCTGGAAGCATGCTTGCTGAAGATTTCAAACCAAATCGGCTCGAGGCTGCAAAAAAAGTTATTGACGATTTTGTAAAAGGAAGAACTACAGATAAAATTGGTTTAGTAATTTTTTCTGGTGAAAGTTTTACTCAATGTCCTCTGACTATAGACTATGTGGTCTTGAGTAATTTACTCAAAGATATTTATAGTGGAATGATTGAAGATGGCACTGCAATTGGCAATGCAATAGCAAATGGAGTGAATAGACTTAAAGACAGCAAATCAAAAAGCAAAGTTCTGATTTTGTTAACAGACGGAGTTAATAACGCTGGAGAAATTGATCCAATAACTGCCGCGCAAATCGCTCAAAATTTTGGAATAAGAATCTATACGGTTGGTGTAGGAACAATTGGGCAAGCGCCATATCCCTTCAATACTCCATTTGGAAAAAGATATCAAATGGTGCCGGTTGAAATTGATGAAACATTGCTAAAGCAAATATCTGGAATTACGGGCGGAAAGTATTTTAGAGCCACAAATAACCGAAAACTTGTTGAAATTTATAATGAAATTGATAAACTCGAGAAAACGCGCGTTGAAATTACTTCTTATCGACATGCAAAAGAACTTTATTTTGGTTGGGCACTAAGTGGATTGTTTTTAGTTTTATTGGAGTTTGGTTTATCCAGAACATTTTTGAGGAAACTGCCATGAGGAATTTTTTTCAAATAAAGATATCTGAAAAATTTTAAAGTGTCATTTCGAAGGAGTCCGATAATTACCGGACTACTGAGAAATCTTATCGAAATAAAGATTTCTCCCAACGGTCGAAATTACAATAGTTCTTTTTCAGAAATTTCTAATAGTGATTTTTTTAATTAAAAAAATATGATTCGTTTTTCTAACATAGAATTTCTATATGCACTGTTTGCAATTCCACTTCTTATTTTGTTTTTTTGGTGGACACAGCGCAAAAATCATATATTACTTGAAAAATTTGCTGGAAAAAGTCTGCATTCAGTATTATTTCCATTAAGAAGTAAATTTAAATCCATTTTGAAATTCGTATTATTTTTGTTTAGTATCATTTTACTTTTACTTGCACTTGCAAATCCTCAGATTGGAACTAAAGTTGAAGAAGTAAAACAAATAGGAATAGAAGTTTATATACTACTTGATGTTTCAAAAAGTATGCTTGCCGAGGATATTAAACCGAGCAGATTAGAAAAAGCGAAATATGAAATATCAAAATTGATTCACCGATTGAAAGGAGATAAAATTGGATTGATTGTTTTTGCTGGACAAGCTTATGTGCAAATACCGCTAACATCAGATTATTCAGCAGCAAACCTCTTCCTTTCTGCTGTAGATGTAAATTCCGTACCTCAACCGGGAACAGCAATTGGGCCAGCAATTGATCTTGCATTAAAATCTTTCAAATATGAAGATGAAACAAAAAAGGCAATTGTCATTATAACTGACGGTGAAGATCACGAAGGTGATATTGAATCAGCAATTAATGATGCGAACTCAAAATATGTTGCAATATATGCAATTGGATTTGGATCTCCATCTGGTGTTCCTATTCCAGTTTATAATCAATCTGGAGTTGCTATTGGATATAAGAAAGATAATCAAGGCAATATTGTTTTAACAAAACTTGATGAAACTACATTAAAGACTATTACTGAAAAGGGAAATGGGGTTTATTACAGAGGAACTAATACTGAAGATGAATTGGAATCAATTTATAACGACCTTGCCAAAATTGAACAAAGTGAGTATGGTGCAAAGAGAATTACTGAGTATGAAGATCGATTTTACTATTTTTTGCTTCCGGCGATATTTTTATTTTTGATAGAGTTTTTAATATCATCAAATAAATCGAAATTGTTTTTTAAATTTGAAAATTTATTAGAGCACAAATCATGAAGTTATTTCGACTTACATTTTCACTGATTGTGATTTTCCTTCAAATCAATTTATATTCCCAAAGTAAAAGAGGATTGATAAATGAAGGAGTAGATCAATTTAAAAATGGAAAATTTGCAGATTCGGAAGTGAATTTCAAGAAAGGACTTGAAAAGGACAATCAAATGTTTGAAGGACATTTCAATTTAGGAGATGCTTATTATAAACAAGGCAGATACGATGAAGCGATGCAATCGTTCAAAAATTCACTCTCTTTTACAGAAAGTAAAAATGATCAGGCAAAAGTTTACCATAATATTGGTAATTCTTTGCTGAAATCACAAAAATATCAAGAAAGTATTGGTGCATATAAAAATTCACTAAAGCTTAATCCAGATGATTTAGAGACAAAATATAATTTATCATATGCCCTGAATATGCTTAAACAGAATCAACAGCAGCAAAATCAGAATAAGGACAATAAAGACCAAAACAAAGATCAAGATAAGAACCAAAATCAGCAGCAAAACGAACAAAATAAAGATCAGCAAAATCAAGACAAACAAAATCAAGAAAAGCAGCAGCAGCAAAAAAATCAAATTTCAAAGGAAGATGCTCAGAGAATATTAGAAGCACTTAAAAATAATGAACAAGATTTACAAAAAAAGCTTAGAAAAGTGAAAGGTAAAGTTGTTGTAAAAGAAAAAGATTGGTGAGAATTTGATTATTAAAAAACTAAACATGATATAGATGAATAAAATAAATTACATAAAACTCTTAACGATAGTATTACTTTTCGCTAGTGGGTTATTTTCAATTTCCTTGGCTCAAGAATTCACCGCCACAGTTGATAGAACTACAGTTGGACAATATGATCGATTTCAAGTTTATTTTACTTTCAGCGGATCGGATGTTAATGGAGTAAAAAATTTCAGACCGCCTGATTTTAATGGATTTAAAATTTTAACCGGTCCAAATCAATCAACTAGCATGCAGATTATTAATGGAAAAGTATCTGGCTCATTAACATTCTCATATATTTTACAGCCAAATAATATTGGTGAGTTTACAATAGGAACTGCTTCAGTTGATTATGGCAGCAGTACATATAAAACTTCATCATTGAGAATCAAAGTTGAAAAAGGAACACCACAACAACAAAGAGAAAGCACTGGCGGATATTCGGAAGAAGAATTAGCAAAAAATGTTTTTATAGTTGCCGAGGCAAATAAAACTAATGTTTTGCTTGGCGAACAATTGACGGTTACTTATAAATTATACACTAAGCTGAATATATCTTCTCCTCAAATTACTAAACTTCCTCAGTATCAAGGATTTTGGGCAGAAGAAGTTGAACCAACCCAAACTATTAATTTTGATGTTGGAATGTATAACGGTGAACGATATAGAGTTGCACCGATTAAACGAGTGGCACTCTTTCCAACAAAAACTGGAACTTTAAGTGTTACTCCATTTGAGTTAAACATTCCGGTTATTGTGAAAAAGAAAAGAACGGGAAATGATGTATTTGATGATTTCTTTAATGATTCTTTCTTTGGGCGGAATGAAACAGTTGAATACAGAACAAAATCCAATACATTGAAAATTCAAGTTGATCCTCTTCCTTCGAATAATGTGCCTAATTCTTTCAATGGTGCTGTTGGTAATTTTAATTTTAAAGCAGAGATAGATAAAAATAAAGTTTTTTCAAATGAGAGTATAACATTTAGGATGACTGTTTCTGGTTCTGGAAATATCAAGCTTTTAAAATTACCAGAATTACAATTACCAGCCGGATTTGAAAAATATGAACCAAAGGTTTATGATAACGTAAATAAAGGATCGATTGTATCAGGTCAAAAAATTGTTGAATACCTTATTGTTCCAAGAAGTCCCGGTGAAAAAATTATTCCATCAATTGAGTTTTCATATTTTAATTCTTCTACAAGAAGATATGTAACACAGCAGTCTCAAGAATTTAATATTTCTGTCGTAAAAGGAGAAGGTCAATATGAACCTATTGCTGGAAATTTTTCCAAGGAAGATGTGAAATTATTGAGTGAGGATATCAGATATATTAAAACTTCCGAATTTGAACTTGAACGACAACAAGAAATTTCCTTTATCAAACCTTGGTTTTGGATTTCGCTTTTTCTTCCTACTGTAGTATTAGTTTTTGCAATTGGATATCAAAAAAGGCAAGATAAATTGTATGGTAATATTCAGCTGCTGAAATTCCAAAGAGCTGAAAAAGCCGCTAAACTTAGATTAAAGACTGCAAAAAAAATGCTGGATTTAAATAAACTAAGTGAGTTTTATACAGAATTATCATTGGCATTGTATGGCTATCTTGAAGATAAACTATCTATTCAGAAATCAGAATTTACTATAGAAACAGCAATGGAAAAATTAAATGTGAAAAAAATAGACACTGCATTAATAAAGAGTCTTAACAACATTTCTGAAAAATGTGAGTTCGTTAGGTTTTCACCTCAAGGCGAAACATCATCTTCTGCGAATGAAATATATAAAGATACTGTAAAATTAATAATTGAGCTTGATTCTGCATTGGAGAGAAAACGATGAAATTGAATTTTAGGATTTTATACATAGTTTTATTCTTCCTTTCACTTTCCAGTAAAGTTTCATTCGGGCAAACTCCGGAAGAATTGATGACTCTTGGAAATAAGTATTATCAACAAGGATCATTTGAACAAGCTATTGAAGAATATCATAAAATAATTTCACAAGGATTTGAATCATCTATACTCTATTATAATTTGGGTAATTCATATTTCAAGGTTGGAAGAATTGGATTAGCAATTCTATATTATGAAAGAGGTTTAAGAAATGATCCAGGCAATGAGGATATACTCTATAATCTTAAAATTGCCAATAGCAGAACAGTTGATAAAATAACAGAAGTGCCTAAAATATTTATTGTTGAATGGTGGGAATTGCTAGTAACTACTTTCTCGTTAACTGGCTGGCTGGTTATTACAATTATTATATACTTAATACTTTTATTTGGAATAGGACTTTATTTTCTTTCCAAAAAATTAGGTTTTCAACGAATTGGATTTATAATTTCATCTATCTCTCTTTCTGTTTTAATCATTTCAATCGTAATTTCAGTTTCAAGATATAATCATGAAGCGTCAACCAATTTTGGAATTTTGCTAGAACAAATATATTCAGTAAAAACATCACCCGATATAAAAGGGAGTGATGCATTTATTATTCACGAAGGAATAAAATTTTCAATTGAAGATGAAGTTAATAATTGGGTGAAAATTCGTCTTGCTGATGGAAAGGTTGGTTGGATATCTAAAAATGTTTTTAGACAAATCTAAATTAAAGTGCAAAATTTTTTTTGAATTCTTCTGCTAAAAAATATAATAATATTAAATTAATTGTTGGGATCTCAAAAGCATTTTTCTCATTTGTATTGCTTCTTTTGTTTATTGTGTCAGGATACAGCCAAGCGATAGAAACCGTAATTCATAATTTTTTTATTAATAGTTATTTAAAATTAATTGTATTTACATTAATACTTGGACTTATTTCTGCAATAATATTTTTTCCAGTCAATTATTATGTTGAATATATTTTAGAGCACAAATACAATTTATCGAACCAAACTTTTTGGAAGTGGATTTGGGAAAACACAAAAGGAATGTTAGTCGGA
>VGVY01000016.1 GCA_016873835.1 Ignavibacteria bacterium | reverse complement strand
ATTCACTCCCGTTAAATTGTCTGCAAGTGGAGCGCCACCTAAAGAAATTCCATTTACTTGCGAACCCGGACTCCTCTCTGGTTTCCAAAAAGTGATATTAATGCCATTAATGGTACCAATCCCGCAATCTGAAAAATTAAACCTTAATCCATTCCAATTTTTTGAATTTCCAAAACTGATTCCACTATTTCGTGATCCGATATCAAAGCTATTGTAATTGCAGTTAACATCATTTGAATCATCAGCAAAAAAATCTGTTTGAGCAAAAGGTGAGATGTTGAAAACAGAAATAATGATTAGAACAAGAAATTTTTTCATAATGCATTTGCAATTAATTGATTGTGCAAATTTAGACTTTTATTACAAGACAAAAGTTACAAAACAATTCATAATTGAACTCTATTTCTTTTTGAAGAGGCCATATTTTTTAAGATGCTTATAAGCTAAATAACCAACCGCACCGGCTTGTACAGATCCTAAAATCATCTTAAAAGTTTTCATGCTTTGAGATTTGATATAATTTTGCTGCAGAGGATCTAAGATACTTTGTAAATTATTATTTGAGTTCAATTGATCCGAAAAATTTCCGAGTTGAAATCTCGTCTTGATCCAAACTGATGAAGTGTCATCAATAAATGAAGTATTGAGAGACATTAAATTAAACTCTTCAGAAAAATAAAGGTTGTTATGATATTCTAACAGCTCGATAGGCGGGGATAAATTTAATGTTTTTGTTGTGTCGACTTTGAAAGAGGATTGTTGAGCAATGCAAATAGAAGAAATAAAAACAAATAATAAAATCTTATTGATATTTAAAATCTTCATCATCTTCTTCATCGTTTTTAAAGAATTCATCATCCTCTAAATTAATTTCTTCATCAGTAATTTCATTAGGTTCTTCGTCATCGTTAAAATCAGGCTCACTGTCTCCATCACTATTTTGTTTTTCATTCTTAGCTGCCGGGTAATTTTCTGCCGGGGTATAAAAACTTTCTCTATAAGTATAATTATCGTCCATTCGATCCATTACTTGACCAATCATCTCATCAATAATGTTATCTTTCATCTCTTTAGTTGAAATTTTTTTGATGTCAATTTCTGCAGCGGCTGGGGTTTCTTCCCACATTTGCATCAAAGATTTTTTATCAACATTGCTTAGAAAAGAATCAATTTCTTTTTCAATAATTTTTAAATGTTCTTTTTCCCATTCCCCTTCTTGTACAAGTTGGTTTTTCATAAACTGCCAAAATGAACCGGTTCTTTTACCGGGCTCGGGATATTTTTTTAAAACAGTTATTACTTCATTAACAGCTTTTTTCATGGTGTATGACATAATTTTCTCACTTTCGAATAAATACATTTTTAATTTAGCAAAATCTTAAAAAAAGACAACATATAAAGTAGACTCACAATTTTTGTGTAAATAAATTTCTGTTTATTTTTCTAATAAATTGTTTATGGTAAACAGAATTATTTAAACCCATAGCTCAGAGGATTAGAGCAATGGCCTCCAGAGCCATGTGCGTAGGTTCGAATCCTACTGGGGGTACTTAATAACATTTAGTACAAAGAAATTATTTAATATTGAAAAGGAGAAGTATGAAATCATATAAAAATTATTTCATTTTCATTTTTGTCTCATTGAGCATTTCTTTATCAGCTCAAGATGATAATAAATCGCTCTTGTCTATTGAAAGAATTTTTAACAGCAATGAATTCCGGAGCGGTAGTTTTGGACCAGCTCGATGGATTGAAAAAGGAGAATATTATACAACAATTGAAGCTTCCAAAGAATTTTCCGACGGCTCGGATATAGTTAAATATGAAACAATTTCCGGGAAAAGAGAAATATTGGTTTCTTCAAATCTATTAATCCCTGATGGTGATAAAAAACCACTTTCGATTAATAATTATATCTGGTCACTGGACGGTAAACTACTTTTGATATTCACAAATACAAAAAGAGTTTGGCGTTATAACACAAAAGGTGATTATTGGGTGTTGAATCTTGATTCAAAAAAACTACTTAAACTTGGTAGCGACAAAAAAAAATCCGAATTAATGTGTAAACGACTGAGTAGTCCAAACAGCAAGAGTTCCATCGTTGCTAATAATATTTCCATTTAAATCATGATTTCTTCCATCAATTATTAGATTACCAGCCGTAACAACATTGTTATTTGTAGAGATTGCTGCTTTAACTGAAGGCGGCACAAAACCGGGCGAGCCAACAACCGCAACTTTTCCAAGAACGTCTACATTTTTTATTTCATTAAAGTATTTAGCTTGAATTGAAATTTTTATCAGCGAGTCTGAAGATACAAGGGTATCAACAATTCTATATTTAGCATTGCCCTCAAACATGTTTAATGATGTCCAGTTAGAAATTCTATATTTACTATTATCCCCCAATTGTGCGAAAAGCATATCAACAACACTGTTCGCTATATTGCGAACATGAATGCTGGAATAATTCACAGAAACCGAATCTGTTGTAGATGTGATTTTTTCGTTTACATTGTTATTTAAAATTAAAAAGATAGAAAGGGTTCCGAGTATATATATAATAATTGCCTTCCCCATTTTCTTACTTCAGATTTTTTGGTCTAATTAGTTTTGTCCAATTAATAGCCTGATCAAACGAATAATTTGAATCGCTTGATTCAAACGTTGCCAAAATTTTTAACATACGGATTAAATTTCTGTTCGATTGATTAGACAAAGACTGATAAGATAACTGATTGCCCACAGAGTCGTAGTAAGAGAAAATAAATTTCGAAACTACACCCATGTTAACATACGAATCGTTATTTATTTTTTTATAGATGATACGATCATGAGGATTTGTTGTGTAATAAAGATCGTCAGTTAAACCGATTTTATATTCTATTGAATCAATAGTGGAATTGTTGTCAAAATCAGTTTTATACTTAATTCGGTTCGAATCTGCTAAAGTTATTTTGTTTGATGGAACTCGATATCCAATTTTGTAAAGGTCATAATCGAAAATAATTGAATTGACAGCGGCGTTTGTTTGTACTAAACTATTTTCAATCGCTTGTACTGAAGCCGAGTTCATGTTTAGGCTGGAGGCTATTATCAGAAGCATAATGATTCCGGCAACAATAAATGAGCCGATTGTATCTAAAATTGAGTTCATTTGATTAATATGAAATTACTGTTTTAAGTTTTAAAGTATCCGGCAAATAAGTGTTAAAAATGGCAACGTCTATTCTTTTTGTGAAAGATTTTAAATTAAATTTAACGTCTGGCAACATGTTTTGGATGTAATTAACGTCAATTGACATGTAAAAATTTCCGAGTCTTTCTAGAGCGATTACCTTTGAATAGTTCTTGAAATCGTCAATATCATCATATTGATAAACATTTATCTCGCCTGAGTCTGGTCCTAATAAGTTGCTTGCAGTTAAAGAATCAGTTGAATTTAATCCTTTTGTAACTGTTTGTTCATCAAAAGATCTTGTAGAAATTTCATCAAGCATGCCTTGAGCCAGAGAAGCAGAAGTTAATACTGCTTCATTATTTAACATGGTTGATTGTTGTTCGCCAGCGGAAGTATTGAATGTTAAATTGAGTACTGAAAGTAATAGTAATCCGCAAATTGTAAGCAGCATTTGATTTGGCATAATATGCTTATTGAATTATGATAACTAAATAAGCAAAAATGGTGCCTGATTAGAATGAGGATGTTTTTTTTGTAGAGGTTATTCGTACCAGGAAACTACTTCAAAATTTTTGGTCTGCGGGAATGAAGGGGGAACATTGAGTAAAAATCTATTATCATAACGATGATTGAATCTTAACCCTCTAACTGGGGTGCTGCCGGAATATGTCGCGGTAACACCGGTTGTGCTGGCAATTAATCCTCCTAATATATGCCAATCACCCAAAAAGTTTTGTGTAATCAAACCGTCTTCGGGACGGATATTTCCGTTCATAGCAAACATTGAAGCTTGCGTGATAATACTTTTTCTTCTTGTATTCGCGTTATCTTGTATTCTAATATTTTCTGTAGCAATAATTCCAAGCATGTCGTCAGAATATCCATTAATTGGATTAGCAGCGTATTGTAATTGATCCTCTTGATATACATTTCCATAACCATTTCTTCCATTTTTATTTGCAACAATTGTTAATGCGCCATTAACTGTTCCTTTTGTATATATATTTCCTTTATCTGCGTATAGCACACCATTTGGAGCAAGAGTAGTAAGTGCAGTTGTCTGTGCTGCAGTCCAAGAAGAGCTTCCTTCATTTTGGGTTTGATATGTAACTGTTCCATTTGCATTAAAATACAATCTTACATTCACACCTCGAGTCTGGTTTGCTGTATTTCTAAAAATAACATCAGCATTTGAACGCATGTTTGTTGTGTCAAAGTTTAATGGAATATCAACACCTGATTGATATCCACCTAAAAATTGTGGATTGGGCGGACTTCCTAATGCACGCAATCCGTTTCTTGTTGTTACTTTTCCGAGGAATACTGGCGTTCCCCAAGTATCTAATCTTCCATTAGTATGAAATGGTCCATGAAATGTATCGCCGGTTGCCGGCAGTGCACTTATTGATGAATAATAATTTCCAAACTTTGCAAAACTGCTTGGCTGAAGAACAACAATAACAGTTTTGGTTACATTCATAAACGTTCCTTCCGAAACAATTGTTGCTAATGTTGCATCATATGCAGTTCCCCCACAAGCACCCAATACATCTCCATGAGCTAAATGTGCAGCTACTGCTCCATTAGGTAAACTCAAAGTGGTTCCTCGGTGACAGACAAGAGTTTTTCCAGCTTGTGATATTGTACCAGTAGATGATGTGTTATTACTTACAGTTACTGTAAGCGTTCCGCCAGAAAAACTTACGTTAGAATAGCCGCCGCTATAAGAACGGTCCCAAAATATTTGATTGGCAGCCATATTTGCACCGCTAACAGCAATATTATATGCTTGTGTGTCTTTATAGTATTTTGTAAAGTTATCAAGCGATCTGTTAGTTAAACTAGTAAAATTGTTACCCACAACTAACATAATCATACTGAAACCCAATACTAAAAATAATGCAGCTTTGCCGCCCATTGTATTTTCCTATCTGTTACGTAAATTTCTTGCAGCTAATCTTATTTGCCGCCAATAAATAGTTGAGAATTCATTGTTGTAAGCAATTGTACTTTCAATATTAATATTTATTTCCATTGTATATATTTGACCGGGATTTGTAATTGGAAAGCTAAGTTCTGCTCCAAGCGCATTGAAATATTTTAATCTAAATCGAGTTACACCAAGATTCGAACCGCCGGGTGTTTGGCTATTAATTACACGATAAAGCATTCTATCCCTTGGATTAGGTGTAGCTGTTAACGCGCTAGTCGGACCAAGATAATATCGCAATGTATCTACAATCCCATCATCATTATGATCAGTTAGAAATCTAATTGAACTAGTATCTGCTGATATTATTGAAACAGATGGATCTGGTATTTGCGTCCAATCTTTACAGTAGCCAATTTTTTTAAAATCATGTTCAAGTAGTTGAACAACCTCAACTAAGTTTTGCTGTACTATTAATTCTCCGCCATAATTATAAGTGTTCTTGACTGTAGTGTCTTGCACGCTGAATAAAATCATCAATAAAATTCCACCAATTAACGACGAACCCAATATGTCAAGTAATGTACTAAAGCCCATAAATCACCTAAAGTACCAATAGCTAACTACTGAAGAAAGTCTAATTGTATCTTGCATAGAAGGACTTGTAACTCTAACGTCAATTCTTTTATGCCAAGTTCTCGAACTTGAAATTTGCTGGGGATTATTTTGATTAACGTAATTAACTTGACATCCAACATCAAATACTGCGGACAAAAAAGTAGTGTCATTTGCAGTTGTCATTGTATAGTTGTTAAAATCATCAATATCATCAAAGTTTGGGTAGACTTCACCGGTTTCTGCACGAAGAATAAGTGATAAATCAGTTACCGAACTAACTGGATTGACGACAGTTGCTTCATCGAAAGCTTTACTAGTTGCATTTTCAATAATTGATGTTCCTAATGAAACAGCAAGGACATCATACTTTGTCTCATACAATGCTGTGCTTGTACTTAAAAAAGTAGCATTGATACGCAGCAAAATAGTAGATAAGAGCATCATTGCTGCGATTGTTATCATCATTTGCCCAGTACCCATAAATATCCTTTGCTGTTATTATAAAATAGTCATTTTCTCAAATTAATACTACTCAAAAAACATGCTAACATAATATGACATGACCCTTTATTTATTTGATGAAAACGAAGGTTTTTCAGCTTTAAAAATTCAAACATGTAATAATATGTTACAGTCATCTCAAAAAAATATAAAGAGTATTAAGTAATAAAAAGACATTGCATTATTTTATGATTAGAAAAAATTATTAAAGTATCTTTAAATATTGCTTGAGCAGTTGGTTAATATTTTAGGAGAGATTAATATGATTAAAAAAGCAATTGCTGTAATATTTTTTCTTGCTTCATGTCTACTAGCACAGTCTAAAATTGCAGTTTTAGACTATAGTATATCCATTCAAAGTTCAACTGAGCAAAAATTGTTATTGGATTTTTTGAAGAGAGAAAAAGAATTTATTCCCGAAGTGATTAGTACAAAAGAAATTTTGGATAGAAAATTTTCGGTTCAAAACTATCATCTTCTTTGGATACATCGCCCGGATTCATCAGAATTTACCGAAAAAGAAAAAGACCCGAAATTAATTTTAAAATTGATCAAGTATGTAACAGATGGCGGAACTCTTTTTCTAACACTCGATGCAATGAAATATTTGAATCTCTTGAATCTTGAGATTTCAAAACCAACCGTTAAATATGTTAATGCAATTGATAGGGGTTATGGAAGAAAATTAGGATTACATGCTTTTCGGGATCATCCAATTTTTGATGGGATGCATGGCGGAGCGTACTTGTTTAACCCTACAACTGATTTGAGAACGCGGCAAATTGGTTTTTTTGAAGAATCAATTCCTTTAAATGGCAAAGTCGTTGCAGTTGATTGGTCATATATAACCTTAAAAGAAGAATCAAAATTAGTTGTTGAATATGAAGTAGGAAAAGGAAAAGTATTGGCCGTTGGAGCTTATACTTATTTCTCGATTCCAAATAACAGCAATATGCATTTAGAATTGTTTGTTAAAAATTGTTTGAAATATTTACTTGGCAATTTAAAACACAAAAAAAAATATTACTGGAGCTATAAACCAAACAGCGTTAATGAATTTTCAACTGCGAAAGAATCGACCGGAGTGAACAATTCCAACTTAACATTCACTCAATCAAAATCTTGGAATAGAATTAATAATGGATTGCAATTAACAAATCAATTTGCGACAGATAATTTTTGGAATATTTCAAGCAAGCGAATTTTAGTTATGGGGAGAGAAAAAGGTGGAATTGATGAGATTTGGGCGCACCCATTTATGGCGCTTAAGGATTTCGAAGTTGGTATTCAATTTTCATACAAAGACTCTATAATTTGGCTTAATGAACAGCGACCACAAATCGAAGTTCAACCAGAATCATTCTCCAGAATCTACAAATTCAGAAGAGCTTATTTAACAGAAGTAATTACATCTTCACACTACAACCCTACTGCAATTATACATTATGAATATCGAGGCGTCTATCCGGCGAAATTAATTATTAAGTATAAAAGTAATTTGAGAATTATGTGGCCCTACTCCGAAAGAGTAATTAGCTCAATTAACTATACTTGGGATGATGTTTTAAATTCATTTGTTATTAAAGATGATAATGATGAACATTATATTTTTACTGGGTCAAACAGAAAACCATATCAACAAATTATCGGACAGATTGAAAATTTTGAGAAGAAAGATTCGCTTTTTATTTCTAATTCAACAAATGATTTTAACGTTGAAGCTTTAGTACAATATAAACTGAACATGAATGACAATCTGGATTTTATCATAACATCGAGTAATGAAGGATATGCTGCATCGAGAAAATATTTTATTAATGCGAAGGCAAATCCTGAAGCAATTTATTCAGAAGCAATTGATTATTCAAATAAGTTTTTTTCAAACAACTTATCGTTAAAAACTCCGGATATTACTTTTAATGAAGGATTTAATTGGGCATTAATTGGTACGGATAAGTTTTTTGTTAATACACCCGGAATCGGTGAAGCACTTGTAGCTGGATATTCAACTACCGCCAAAGGATGGAACGGCGGACATAAAATAAATGGAAGACCGGGTTATGCATGGTATTTTGGCAGAGATGCTGTATGGAGTGCAATTGCACTTTTAGGTTATGGCGATTTCGAAAAAGTAAAGTCGCAGTTAGAATTTTTTAATAGCTACCAAGATTTGAACGGGAAAATATTTCATGAGCTGACTACAAGCGGCGCAGTTCACTACGATGCATCTGATGCAACGCCGCTTTATATTATTTTAGCCGGCAGATACCTTTTACACAGCGGGGATATTGATTTTATAAAACAGACGTGGCACAATATTAAAATGGCGATTGAATATTGTTTTTCAACCGATACAGATAAAGATCATTTAATAGAAAATACTAATGTTGGACACGGATGGGTTGAAGGCGGAGGTCTTTATACTGCACATACAGAAGCGTATCTTGCTGCTTGCTGGGCAGAAGCCTTAAGAATGTCAAGCATAATGGCAAGGGAAATTGGACTTGCTGAGGAAGGAGAAAAGTATTACGAAGAATATGAAAAAGTTAGAATGATTCTTAATAGTGAATTTTGGAATAGTGATAGTAATTTTTTGAATTTTTCAAAACTGAAAGATGGAAGATTCAATTCAGAAAAAACAGTTCTAGCTGCTGTGCCGGTTTATTTTGATTTGATGGATATTTCTAAAGCAAAAAATATTATTGATAATTTTTCCGAAAATTATTTTTCATCCGATTGGGGAGTTAGAATCTTGAGAGAAGATTCACCTATTTATAATCCAAGAGGTTATCATACTGGTTCAGTTTGGCCTTTATTTACTGGGTGGAGTGCTTTGGCTGAATTCAAATATGGCAATTACTTGCAAGGCTTTTCACATACGATGAACAATTTACTTGTATATAAAAACTGGCAGCTCGGTTCTGTTGAAGAAGTTTTACATGGAGCAGAGTATCGCCCTTCTGGAGTTTGTTCGCATCAATGTTGGAGCCAAACAATGGTACTGCAGCCGGTAATTGAAGGGATGCTTGGGTTGGAAGTTAACGCTCTTCAAAATAGAATTAAACTTGAACCAAGATTGCCAGCTGATTGGGATTCATTAAGAGCGGAGCGGATAAGAATTGCAAATAAGACTGTAGATTTTTTGATGAAGCGAACAAATGGCAAGTTGAAATATATTTTTAAAACAGAATCTATTTCGCCAATTAATTTAGATTTCAAACCAATTTTGCCATATAATACAGTTATCAAAAGTATTGCAGTTAATGGAAAAGATGCTGAAATAAAAAACAGCTTTTATTTTACTATTGATAGAATAAACTCATTTGAAATAGAGATTAACTATAACGGAGGAATTTCTGTTCTTCCTTACTACGCTAAGCCTAAACCAAACGATTATTCGGAAGGTTTTAGGATTTTGAGTGATAAAATTAAAGGAAATGAATATGTTATTACTGTACAAGGAAAAGCCGGATCGGAAAATGAAATTAAAATCTGGGAAGCTGGCAAAATTGAAAAAATAAAAATCGAGTTTGAAAAAAGCTTAGAAAAATATTTAACTAAGGAAATAAAAATTAAAATATGATTTTTAATTTATTCTGTGTAAATCAGTCTAATCATCCGCCTTGGACGGATAATCTGCGTTCTATTAATCTATTGTTCTTTCTATCATTTATAATACTACTAACATTCGGTAACATCTATTCCCAAAATTTTTTATCAAATCTCAACGCGACAAAGATTGATCCAATATATACAACCTACGCTTCAGCCAAAGAAAGAACAAATTATAAACTTGATCAAGCATATTTGTTGAGTTGGTTTGATCCGGAGAAGGAAATTGGATTTGAGTCAAAAGATGGCGGAAATATTTTTTTTGCTTTCAAGCTTGATGGGGAAATTCGAATTCAGTTAAAAGATTTTTACAGTGAGCCGGTAATTACATCCTCCTATTCCGACATTGTTAAATTTTATTACTGCCCTTATAAACATATTCGTATTGAAGCAGCATTTTTAGTATATGATTCACAATTTACTGTTTTAAGTCTTAAGGCAGTTAATCAAAGCAATAACGATATTGATTTAGAAATATATCCACTTTTTGAACAGAGCCAAATGTTTGATTTAGAATTTAACATATTGAAAAATTGTTTCACCTTCAAACATAATAAAATACGTGATAGCTGGATGAAGGAACATTCCATCCCCTATTTGGAAAATCTTAAAAGTATTTTTATGATTTCAGAAAAGCCTAAAAGTTTTGGCTCTTATCAATTCTTGAGAGATAAAACCACAGACACATTAAATGTTCTGCAAAAATCTTTTTCTTTACCAAAACTGAAAAATTCAATTAGCGAAAATTCATCAACTGTTTCTTTTCATAAAATTATCCATTTGAAACCTGGCGAGCAAAAAGAGATACGTGTTGTTCGAGGATTGGAAGATGCAAGTATTTCAGATGATCATTTATTGGCAAAGTGTGATCAGTTAATGAATGAAAAAATTGAGAAATATATCTTTGATAATGAAAAAATTTATTCGAGTATTCCAACTCTAAACTTTTCTGATAAACAAAAAGAAATGATTTATTGGAATGCCTTTTCTCTTATTCGCCAATGTATGATGAAGCCTGAAGGCGAAGCAAAATTTAATTATTATATTTTTTCACGAGAACCTAAATGGGGATGGGGATATGGTGGGCAAGTTTTTCATGAAAGTTTATCAATGCTTGCCTATGCTTATATGGATCCAGAAGGAGCAATGAACTCGCAGCGAGTTTATTTTCAAAGACAACGAGAAGATGGCTACATTAATTACCGCACTGGACCATATCTAAATGAAGAAATAATTTATAATGGAGAATACACAAGTTCTGCTCCGTGGTTTAATTATATCAATTATGAAATATTTAAAATTACTAGCGATAAAAATTTTTTAAAAGAAGCTTACAACTCTGGAAAAAGATTTTACAATTGGTATGTCACACATCGGGATTCTAATAACAATGGTTTGTGCAGTTGGGGAGGTCATGCAGAACTTGAAAGTGTGCGTGATGCTCGTGTTGCGGTTTGGGATAAAGTAGGATGGGCATCAAATTTTGAAGGACCGGACGCCAACTCAATGATCGTTATGGAAGAAAAATCTCTAAGTGCAATGGCACTTCGTCTTGGATTAATTGAGGAGAGCAAGGAATGGGAAATGAAAAGTCAGAAACGTTCAGCATTAATAAATGAATACTTGTGGGATGAGGAAACTGAATTCTATTATAATGTTAATAAAAGCAACCAATCTTTTTCTTTTAAAACCTACAATGACTTGAAGATAAAAGAGATTATAGGATTTCTTCCACTATGGGCTGGTGTTGCAAAGAAAGAGCATGCTGAAGGTTTGCTTAAATCATTATTAAACAAAGATGAGTTTTGGAGAAGGTTTGGCATTCCCACTCTTTCAGCAAAAAATGATTATTACAACCCAATCGGTTATTGGAACGGACCTATTTGGATTCAGTGGCAGTATTTAATCTTTCGAGGATTGATAGACTACGGTTATAAGGATTTAGCAAAACAATTAGCAGAAAAAGTTATGGATAATGTAATCAATCAACTAAAAGTTGATCATTCCTTCTGGGAGTTTTACAGCGCAGATGATTATCAAGCCGGTTGGAACAAAGCATATATTTGGTCGGGATTAATATCACGATTTTTAATTGACTTAGATTCCTTATGAGCAATTTAATTTTTATGTTGTAATTGTTAAAAGCAGATAAAATTATTATTTGGAAACAAATCAAAATAAAAAGATGAAAAAGGTCTTTCAATTAATTCTTTACTATGCTTGCTTGAATACTTCTATTGTAGTTTGTCAAAGTAATGAAATAATTCAATTGTGGTCTGGCAACCCGCCAAATATGAAATCAAACAAGAACTTGGAATATGCAGAAATTGGGTCGGACAAAGTAACTAGAATTTACAACGTAAGTTACCCAACATTAGAATATATAAAACCAACCAAACCAAATGGAACAGCTGTAATAATTTGTCCCGGCGGCGGCTATATGCGGCTAGCATATTCAATTGAAGGGAATAATGTAGCAGATTGGTTCGCACATCGTGGAATAGCAGCATTCGTTTTAAAGTATAGACTCCCAAATGATTCAACGATGATTAAGAAAGAAATAGTACCATTGTCAGACGCACAGCAAGCAATTTATTATTTGAAAAATAATTTTGTCAAATATGGAATAGATACAAATAAAATTGGGATTATGGGGTTTTCTGCTGGAGGTCATCTTGCTGCTTCTGCCTCAGTACACTTTAAAGATTCTTATATTAACAGCAACGACAAAAAATTTAGCCTTCGCCCGTCATTTAGCATATTAATCTATCCGGTAATAACAATGCAAAATGAATTTACTCATCAAGGCTCAAAAAAAGCATTGTTAAATCCCAATACATGTGATTCTTTAATAAATTATTTTTCAATCGAATTAAATGCAACAAATGAAACCCCGCCAACGTTTTTGGTTCATGTCTCGGATGATAAATCAGTTTTGGTTGATAATAGTTTAAAATACTACACGGCATTAAAGAATAAAAATATAAATGCAGTACTGCACGTTTTTCAAAGCGGCGGACATGGATTTGCGATGCAGAATAAATTTGTTGATGATCAATGGTTATTCCTTCTTGAGAATTGGTTGATTGAAAACAAATTGCGTTAGTAATAAATGTAATAGGATTAAAATAATATTTTGATTTTGAACTCATAATTAAATTGTCATTTAACAGTTGATTAAGATGATAATACATTCGAAGTTGTGCTAAGGAAATAATAATGAAAATTATTATTATAATTCTTTTAGCTTTGAATATTGTAACAGCGCAAGAACTCAAAGTAAACGATCAGTATTTAAGATTTAGTGCAAGTCAAAATGATCCGTTATATACAACATACACCGCTTCTATGGAGCGTTCTCGGCTATATGGCGACAAAGGTTATAAGTTAGATTATTATTCTAATAACTTGCCAATTAACTATTCTGGAGACCAAGCTGGAAAGATTTATTGTCTTTGGAAAATAGATCAAGTTGTTATTGTGAATACCGGAGAGTTTTTTGAAAAGCCAGTAATAAAGTCATCATTTCCTAATATGGTAATTATGGAATATTCTCCTTTACGTGGAATTAAAGTCCAAGAGACATTTTTCGTTTACAGCTCATCTATTGCTTTAGTGAATTTACAGATCAAAAACATTGATGATATTAAACATAGTATTGAACTCTATCCAATTCTTGAACTTGGAAACGATTCGCTATTAATAAAAAGTTATGACTACCACTACAATGCATATTTAACAAATCACTATGAATCAAAATACAGACTAATCAGCTCACTTTATAAAAACGCACCTTATCCCACAGAGACAAGAGATTTTTTTACAGCAAATTTTATCCCGTATTCGTTTGGCGGATATAGTGGAAGCACTGAAAAATTTTATATTACAGTTAAAACTGACTATTACTCAAAGAACAGAAGTGATTCGCTAAATCAGAAAAAAGAAGGATATGTAAATTTAGTTTCGCTTCACGGAAAATTTTCATTAAAACCCGGTGAAGATATCAATGTGAGGTTTTTCCGGGGCTGGCAAGATGTAAATGAAAATATTGATGAACTAGTAAAAGAAATTGAAAAATTGAAAATAGAACCGCTTCAAAAATATGTTGATGACAATGTAAAAATGTTTTCAAGAATACCGAGAATTGATTTTCCTACTGATGAAGAAAAACTTGTTTATCTAAGTTCGTTTAATTTGGCGAGGGGATGTTTTTATCCTCCTTCAGAAAAAACAAATTATAATTTTTATGTTTTTTCTCGTCAGCCTTTATGGGGCTGGGGACATGGTCATCAAGTTCTTCATGAATCATTAAGTATGTTAGCTTATGCTTACCTTGACCCCCAATCTGCTCAAGGTTCACAATATGTTTATATGGAACAACAGCGCGAAGATGGGTTGATTGCATACCGTCACGGTCCGCGTGGTTTGCAAGATTATCCCCACTTTAGTAAAGTACTCGGAAAAGAGATGTCTACTACTTCGGCTCCTTTTTTCAATTGGATTAATTGGGAAATCTATAAAGTGAGTAATGATAAAAAATTTTTGAAAGACTCATATCTAAGCGGAACAAAATATATAAACTGGTTACTAGAAAATCGCGACCTTGATAAAGATGGTACATTTGAATGGGGACCTTATGGAATTATTGAAAATGTCCGTGATTGGTATAATGCTGTTTTTCAAGTGAGTGCCGAAAGATATCTTGATGTTGATAAAGAAGACATTTCAGACGAGCTAGAATGCTTGGATTTAACTTTAATGGTTATAAAAGAAATGAGATCGCTTTCTGAAATTGCAAACGAACTTGGATTATTTGAAAAATCGGGCAAGTGGAAGGAAAAAGCGAATTATATTTCGAAATTGGTTAATGAAAGAATGTGGGATGAAGAAAAGCAATTCTATTTTTCTGTGAACAAAGATGATCATAGTTTTAAATTTCTTACAAGAGATTTACGCCGAGAGGAAATAATTGGCTTCCTTGCTTTGTGGGCTGAAGCTGCTCCGAAGGAGAGGGCTGACAAACTCATTAAGAAATTACTCGATCCGAATAAATTTTGGCGAAAGTATGGCGTTCCAACACTTGCTGCAGATGACGAGTGGTATTCGCCTTATGTTGACTATTGTTGTAAATGGAATGGTCCGGTTTGGCTTTTATGGAATTACATGGTTTTTGATGGATTGAAAAAATATGGTTATAATGAAATTGCAAATCAGCTTGCTGATAAAATGTTGTTAGCAGTTTCAACACAATTAAAAAAGAATCATAATTTTTGGGAATCTTATAGTCCAGATAATGAAGTTCTGAACGCTCCAACTAATTACATCTGGAATTCGATAATGGCGAGGGTATTAATTGAAAAATATAAATAATGAATAGTACACTAATTTAACTGATGAAACAGATTAGAACAGATCAGTTTTTATCAATTGAATCTGTTTGATCTGTGTGCTATTGGTGTGATAATAAAGAGGTTATTAAATCATGAAACTATTTAACTTGGTTATAGTTGTTTTAATTTTAATATCACTTCCAATTTCCCCTCAAACTAAAAAATTTCCACTCAATCAAAATGATATCATACTCACACGCACTGCACAACCACTTCAATATATGGATAAGGTTGGAAGTCAAGCAGCATTAATGGGATTTGAAAATGGTTCGTTCGAAATGTGGATTTGGCCGTGGAAAGTTTTACGAAATTTCGATCTTCAATTTTTTATTGGAACTACTACTCAACCAATTCAGTCAAGGGATATTGTCCGTGAGATTTCTGTTACTCCCGAAGCAACAATAATTACATTTGTATATGAATCATTTACTGTTAAAGAAATTATTTTTATTCCTTACAATAAACCTGGCGCAATTATTCTTCTCGATGTTTTCACAACAACTCCACTTACAATTGTCCCAGGTTTTGTGCCAGTTATGCAGCCTCAATGGCCGGCTGGAATTGGCGGACAGTATAGCTATTGGGACAATAATTTAAAAGCTTATATCGTTTCGGAATCTCAAAAGCGTGGTATATTTGTTTGCGGTTCTCCTTTGGCAGAGCAAATGGCAGCACCTCCAGCGCATATGTTTGCAGATAATCCAATCCAATTTAAGTTTACTGTAGAACCTAACAAAGCAAATGAAAATTATTATCCAATAGTAATTGCCGGAATGCATAAGCAGCCACGCGATACTGTTTTTGCACTTTACAAAGACCTTGTTTCAAATATTGAAAAATATTACTACTTGATAACGGATCATTATAAAAAGTTGAGGAGTGAGACAACTCAAATTATTACACCAAACAAAAAATTAAATCTTGCTTTCGAGTTCGGAAAAGTTGCGCTGAGTAATTTGATGGTAGAAAATCCAACGCTTGGAAAAGGATTAGTTGCCGGTTATGGTTTGAGCGGAGGTGGCGGTCGACCAGGATTTGCCTGGTATTTTGGCGGAGATGCGTTTATTAATTCTCTTGCCATCAATAGTTATGGCGATTATCAAAGCGCTAAAGACGCTCTAAAGTTTACACAGAAATGGCAGAGGCAAGATAATTTTCCTATTAGAAAAAAATTGAAAGATGAACAGAACACCGAAATTGGAAAAATGGCTCACGAACTTTCCCAGAGCGATGGACTAATTGACTGGTGGAATGATTATCATTATGGTTATAATCATGCCGACACAACCCCCTGGTATCTTGTTGCTATGGGTAATTATTTTAGAAAAACTGGTAACATTGATTTTATAAAGAATAGTTGGAAATCCATTGTACAAGCCTACAAATGGTGTTTAAATAAAGATAGTAATGGTGATGGATTAATGGATTTAAAAGGAGCCGGACTCGGAGTACTTGAGTTTGGCGCACTCGTTAAAATTAATAATGATTTGTATACCCAGGGATTATGGACTCAAGGGATTAAAGAAGTCAATTTGATGGCGGAGTATGTTGGCGATAAAAAAATTGAAAAAACTTCAGCAGAACTTTTACCAAAAGCATATGCTTCTCTAGAAAAACTTTTTTGGATTGAAGAGCTTGGATATTATAGTTTCGGTTCAAGTGAAGATGGAAAGCAAGTTAAAGACAAAAATATTTTTCCAACATCAATAATGATTTTTGGTTTACTTGATAAAACACGTTCAGAAAGTTCAATTAAAAAATTTAATGAAAGCGATATGATAACTGATTGGGGAGTTCGAAATTTATCTAGTAAGTCTTCATTATATGAACCGACAAATTACAATTATGGAACGGTCTGGGGATTCAATTCTTTATTTGCGAATGCTTCGCAGTATAAATATCACAACAATTTAGCCGCCTACTCATTGTTAAAGAATACTTATCAACATGCTTTCGATTACGGAATTGGTATTTTCCCCGAAGTTTTTTCAGGAGACATAAATACAAAATTGGGAGAAGCTTATCACAATCAAGGATTTTGCACAAGCGGATATATCTTTCCAATAATGACCGGGCTTATCGGTTTAGAAATTGATGCCTTAAACAATAAAATTACGTTTGCGCCTAAACCTCCATTAGAATGGGAATTTTTTGATGTTAATAATGTTAAAATTGGAAAAACAACTCTGCATTTAAAGAACAAAATGAAGAATGGAGAATGGAACTTAACAGTTTCAAAGGAGGATAACGAAAAAATCAATCTCAATTTCAACCCTGACTTCATGCTCGGAACACAAATAAAGAATGTGACTGTTGACGGAATTCCTATTAATTTTGAAGTTGTAAATCATGAACAAGCAGTTCAATTAATTTCTGAGTTCTTTATTACTAGCAAGCATGAGGTAATTGTAACTTACAAACCGTCGGTGGAAATTTATCTATTGCCAGAAATAACACCGGTAGGCGCAACAAATGAAGGATTAAAAATTATCTCAATGAAATTTGTTGATAAGGAATTATTTATCAGCGTAGAAATAAAACAGAATAAAATATATAAACTGGGGGTTATCAACGAAGACCTGATTAAAAGTATTTCGGGAGCCAAAGAAGAGGACGGCAAATTGCTATTCTCAATCTCAGGAGACAAAGCAGATTTTATTAAACACGAAATAATTATTTCAGTTAAAGAGTAAAAGAATTTTTAAATAACAAATGATAGGTATCATTATTTAGGAGCTTAAATGATTTTTGATATCATTAAAAACTTAGTCAACTATAAAATTTTTGCTAATTTATTAATGATTGGAGTAGTATTAATTTCATGCACAAAAGAAGTTCCTGAGAAGACTCCGCAAAAAGCAGTTGAACTAAAAACCGCACGCAGCTTCGATTATAAATTGGAAATCGCGAAGAAAATGATACGTCTGAAAAATTTTCTTACCGAAAACAAATTAGATGGTATTTTAATCACACAAGTACGAAATGTTTATTGGGCAACTGCCGGATTAGCAAACAATCAAATTGTTTTAAATAAAGATGTTGGAACCGCATCGCTACTTTTTTTGAAAAACGGAAAAAAGTTTTTGATATGTAACGGCGCCGAAGCAAGCAGAATGATGGATGAGTCTCTTAAAGAACTTGGTTATGAATTAATTGAATATCCTTGGTATGAATCCAATTCAACAAAGGACGTACGCGGAGAAATAATAAAACAATTTGGGAGAATCGGAAGCGATATTAATTATCCAAACACAATTAATGTCTCTGTCAAATTCAAAACTCTACGATATTCATTAAACGAATATGAAGTACTCAGATACAAATATGTTGCGGAACAATCCACCGAAGCAGTTGCGGAAGTTTGCATGAACATTAAACCCGGGATGAGCGAATTCGAAATCGAAACCATGACCGCCAATGCATTGCGCAATAGACAAATTTTACCGACAGTATTATTGACTGCGGTTGATGAAAGAATTTATAAATATAGGCATGCTCTTCCGGGCGGTGCAAAATTAAAAAAATATGTTATGATAAATATCTGTGCTGAAAAATGGGGAATGCCTATTGCCGTTACACGCTTTGTTCACTTTGGTCAACTCCCAGAAATACTAAAAGCAAGACTTGAAAAAACAGCAATTGTTAACGCACATTATCAAGAATTTACTCGTCCCGGAGTTTCAGCATTCGAGATTTTTGAAAAGATGAAAAATTGGTATAAATCAGTTAGCTTTGTTAATGAATGGATGCTTCATCATCAAGGAGGCGCTATTGGTTATGATGACAGAGAGTGGATAATTTATCCAGGGAACAAAGAAGTTGTTCAAAACAATCAAGCTTTTGCATGGAACCCAACTATCACCGGTGCAAAAGTTGAAGAGACAATGATTGTAAATGAAAATGGATTTGAGGTTATAACCAAATCACCAAACTGGCCCATGATAATTGTAAATCTAAATGGGAAAAAATATCCTCAGCCAAATATTCTTATTCGCGATGAAAATACTTTACAAATAAAGCAACAAAGTAATTACGAAATAATAGGAGAATAGATTGACAGTTTTCAACTGTCACCTCAAATCATTTATGATCAATACATACGAGGAAAAGGGTCTCCGTTTTATTGAAATGGAGAACGATTTACTTAAAGTAATATTTCTTCCGCAGATTGGCGGAAAGATGATTAAGCTAATCAACAAAAAAACTGGAACTAATTTTTTACTTGAACCGCAGAATGATACTAAATCTTACAAGCCGGCTTTTCATGGAGCTTTTTTTGAAAATTATGATACGAGTGGATTCGATGAATGTTTCCCTACAATTGAAGCATGCAAAATAAAAACAAAATCAGGTTATGAAATTTCTTTGCCCGACCATGGACAGCTATGGTCAAAAAAATGGAGCTACGAAATTTCTAATGACGGAACATTTATTAGAACCACAAAAGGAATCAATTGGGATTATTCTTTTTCTAAACAAGTTAAATTGGAAGAGAATAAATTTATCATTGACTATACAGTTGAAAACTTTGAAGAGGAACCATTTCCTTACATTTGGGCAGCACATCCATTACTGCACGTTGAACCTGATGATATAATTTATCTTACTGATGAAATTCAAAATGTTTTAGCATATTGGATTAATGATGAAACAATTGCCAATCAAGGCGAAGAGCTCGAGTGGCCATATCTAAATGGATCAGACGATTTTTCAATTATTCCTAAATTAGATTTTGGGAAAGCATTAAAGGTATTTTCAAAAAAGTTAAACGATCCTGGCTGGTGCGCATTACATAAACCTAAAAATAGAGAGTCGATGTTAATTAGTTTTGATACAGAAAAAATTCCCTTTTTAGGAATTTGGCTCTGTTATGGAGGATGGCCGGTTAATTCAAAAAAGAAACATTTAACAATTGCTCTTGAACCCACAAATGCATGCTGTGATTCTTTAGAAAAAGCAATGAAACAAAATGCGTGCGGCATTATTCAACCAAATGCAAAAGAGAAATGGAGAATTGAGTTCACTATTGTAAATGAGTAACTTAATCAAGTTGTATGCAATATTAATAAGAAGCATCTGAAAATTTTAACAATGTCATTTCGAAGGAGCCTGACAATTGCTGGACGACTGAGAAATCTCATTAGAATAAAAGATTTCTCTCTTCGATCGAAATGACAAAAAATCTTTTTTAAGTGTCTCAATTAGTTAATAATTTTTTGATTTGGGGAAATCATGCAGACAATTGGACTTCAAATTATTGACTGGATAATAATTCTAATCTATTTTGGGTTTGTTCTTGGAATCGGATTCTACTTACGCAAATTTACAACTAGCGAAGAAGATTTCTTTTTAGCCGGAAGAAAAAATTCTTCTTGGGTTGCCGGGTTAGCCTTTCTTTCTGCCAATCTTGGCGCGCTCGAACTTCTTGGAATGACTGGCAATACTTTTAAATATGGAATGTACGTTGCTCATTTCTATTGGATTGGTGCAATACCGGCAATGGTTTTTCTCGGAATCTATATGATGCCTTTTTATTACAGTAGCAAAATAAAATCTATTCCGGGTTATCTTAAACTTCGCTTTGATGAAAAAACGCGAGTCCTTAACGGTATTGCATTTGCAATTATGACTCTTCTTGTCTCTGGAATTAATTGTTATGCCATGGCTCTTGTGCTCCATACTTTTCTTGGTTGGAATTGGGATATTAGTATGTGGGCTTCTGCATTAACTGTTATGGCTTACGTCACACTTAGCGGATTAATGTCTGCAATTTTTACTGAGATAATTCAATTCTTTTTAATTTGGTTCGGATTATTCTTGGTTTCGATAATGGGGATAATCGAAATAGGCAGTCTTGACCAAATTTTAACTCGTTTGCCTGATTCGATGAATACATTGTGGTCAACATCATCTGACCCAACTCAAAATGGTATGTTAATTCACTGGGCTGGAATTGTATTAGGGCTTGGATTTGTTTTATCGTTTGGTTATTGGACTACAGATTTTCTTGTTGTTCAACGAGCTTTCTCAGCGAAAAATTTACGTGCCGCTCGAATGACGCCTATACTTGCATCGTTTTTCAAAATGGCTTTACCTTTTATTGTTATCCTTGCTGGGTTAATTGCTATTGCGCTTTCAAGTGATCCTAACAGCGGATTTAAACTTTTAGAAGATGGTGGAAAAATAAATTACGATTCTGCGCTTCCGCTTTTAATCGCAAGGTATTATCCAACTGGATTAATTGGATTAGGCGTCACAGCTTTGTTAGCTGGTTTTATGGCTGGTCAAGCTGGAAATATCAGCGCATTTAATACAGTGTGGACATATGATATATATAAGTCGGTATTAAATAAAAACGCCTCAGATAATCATTTGCTGTGGATGGGCAGAGCATCAACAATTGTTGGGGTTATCATATCATTAGGAACAGCATATTGGGCAAAAAGTTTTCCGAGTATTATGGATTACATGCAAGCAATTTTTAGCTGGGTGAATGCACCTCTGTTTGCAACAATGCTTTTAGGAATGTTTATATGGTGGATCACCCCTAATGGTGCATTTTGGGGTTTAGTAGTTGGAATGCTTTCATCGTTTGGGATGTGGCTTGCTGTCAAATTTAATTGGATTAACGAAAGTATTATTACAATGTCTACTGTTCAAAGTGATATGGCTGCAAATTTCTGGCGCGCTTGGTGGGCTTGGTTAATTTGTTTTATCCTAACTATAGCAATTAGTTTCTTTACTTTAAAAAAGCCGAAAGAAGAATTAGTTGGACTTGTTAAAGGATTAGCTGATGAAAAATATGATAGTCATTTAATTTTTATAAAACGTCCAGAATTTTTTGCGATTATAGCGACAATTGTGTTAATAGTACTTAACATTTTATTTTGGTAGTAATTCTTTTTGTTATTCAGAAAAATATTTTATTATTCTGATAATTGACTGGAGTATAAGAAATGAAATCGATTTGGTATTTTGTTGCCTTGATACTATTAGTTATTGGCGGTTTAATTTTTTTGACTGGAATTTATCATTTGTTTTCTCCGCCAGAAATAGAAACAGTATTATTTGAAATACATCCTAATATCTGGTGGGGATTTTTGATGATAATTTTTGGCAGCATAATGTATTTTAAAACAAGGAATCGAATAGCTTAATAGATTTAAGTTATAGCTAAATGGAAAAGCAAATTAATTTTATATGTAATGATAACGCGATATCGGGAAAGATGAATCCGGCTATTACAGTATTGGATTATTTGCGTACTGTAAAAAAATTAACTGGAACAAAAGAAGGATGCAGAGAAGGTGACTGCGGAGCGTGTACTGTATTGCTTGGAAGTTTAGTCGGCAACAAGGTAAAGTATAAATCAGTTAACTCATGCTTGCTGCCACTGAATTCTGTAAATGGGAAGCACTTAGTCTCAATTGAAGGGCTGAATATTGAAAAGCTCAGTTTTATTCAAGAGCAACTAGTTGACGAAGGAGGAACTCAGTGCGGTTTTTGCACTCCGGGTTTTGTTGTCTCGTTAGTAAATTATTTTTTAAACCATAATAACTACAACTTGCACGAAGCAGTCACATCGCTTGATGGAAATATTTGTCGATGCACTGGATATGCTGGAATTAAACGCGCCATTGAAAATACAATTTCATTTTTAGGCAACAACAGCGCAAAGGACAATATCGAATTTTTAATTAATAAAAATATTTTACCGAAATATTTTTTAGAAATACCCAAGCTGCTTAAAAGATTAAATGCGCAACTTGAAACCAAGTCAAAGAAAAGCAAAACCTCAAAATTTCTTGTCTCCGGAGGAACCGATATTTATGTTCAGCAAAGAGATACAATTCATTCATCAAATATTGAATTTGTTGCAGAAAACAGATCGGAAAAAACAATTTGGAAATCTGGCGATAAAATATATTTGTCTGGCAATTTAACGGTTGAAGAATTTAGAGAATCAAAATTAATACACCAGTACTTGCCTTCTCTTAAGAATCACTTATTATTATTTGGTTCTTTGCCAATTCGCAATCGTGCTACAATAGCCGGCAATATTGTAAATGCTAGTCCAATTGCTGATATCACTAATATATTGTTAGTGCTGAATTCAGATGTTCATTTACATTATGAAAAGAAGAAAAGAACAATTCCGTTAATAAAATTTTACAAAGGGTATAAACAATTAAACAAAACAAGAAACGAATTAATAACTGCTGTTTCATTTAGCATTCCAAAATCAAAATCGTTATTTAATTTTGAAAAAATTTCAAGAAGAACATTTCTTGATATAGCAAGTGTTAATTCTTCAATTTCAATAAAAACAAGTGCGAATGTAATTGAAGACGTTCATATTTCTGCCGGAGGAGTTTCGCCAGTTCCATTGTATTTAAGATCGACCAGAAAATTTTTATTAAACAAAAAAATCAGTTTAGAAAATATTAAGCATGCAGTAAAAATAGCATTGGCAGAAATTTCTCCGATTAGTGATGCAAGAGGAAGTTCTGAATATAAAAGTTTGTTGCTACGGCAACTGTTTTATTCTCACTTCATAAAGCTTTATCCTCAGAATTTTAAGCACGAGGAATTTTTATGAGAAGCTATGACTCTGTTCAACACGCAAAGGGCGAATCCAAATTTGTAGATGACATTCCAATTCCAGAAGGAACTCTATTTGCTTCAGTTTATTATTCTCCAATTGCTCACGGAAAAATCAAAAAGTTAAATTTTTCACAAGCACTAAAAGCTGAAGGTGTAATTTCTATTATTAGCGCATCTGATATCCCAGGAGAAAATCAAATAGGCGGTATTATTTTAGATGAAGAATTATTTGCAAAGGAGGGTGTGCATTATGTTGGTCAGCCGATTGCATTAGTTGTAGCAGAAAATAAATTTACTGCAATTAATGCAGTAAAAGAGATTGAAGCACAATTTGAGAAATTGCCCACTATATTTGATCCTAGAGAAGCATTCGAAAAGGGTGAATTAATCATTCCACCTAAAATATTTTCACTCGGTAATGTTAATGCTGAATGGCACAATTGTGATTATATTATTGAAGGATCTGTAATCTCCGGCTCTCAGGAGCATTTATATTTGGAGACTCAAGGATCATTAGCGTTCCCAGTTGAAGGTGGCGGTATAAAAATAATTTCTTCTACACAAGGACCAACTGCTGTCCAAAAAATTGCATCCCGTGTTTTGAATTTGCCAATGAACAAAATTGAAGTTGATGTTTCAAGACTTGGCGGAGGATTTGGAGGGAAAGAAGATCAAGCAACAGCATGGGCGGTAATGGCTGCTCTAGCCGCTGTTAAATTAAATAGGCCAGTTAAAATAATTTTACAGAGGCAAGATGATATGAGAATGACGGGCAAACGTCATCCGTATTCTTCAGATTATAAAATTGGTCTAAACAAAGAAGGAAAAATTTTAGCTTATGAAGTTAATTATTATCAAAATGCCGGAGCCTCTGCAGATTTATCAACAGCTATTTTAGAGAGAACACTTTTTCATTCTACTAACAGCTATTTCATTCCAAATGTAAAAGCGACTGCATATTGTTGTAGAACTAATCTTCCCCCATTCACTGCATTCCGAGGTTTCGGCGGTCCTCAAGCAA
Organism: Ignavibacteria bacterium; assembly: GCA_016873835.1. Lineage (GTDB taxonomy): Bacteria > Bacteroidota > Ignavibacteria > Ignavibacteriales > Melioribacteraceae > DSXH01. The sequence continues at coordinate 9,404 of VGVY01000016.1, read as the reverse complement.
TGTTTGTTATTGAATCAGCAATCCACAAAGCTGCTGAAGTTATGAATGTTGAACCAACCTACATTCAAACGAAAAATTTATTGAAAGACGGAGATGAATTTCCTTTTGGTCAGATTAATAAAAACAGCAGAGCAGAAAAATGTTTTGATGAAGCAGTTAAGAGGTTTGAATTTGAGAAGAAAGAAAAAGAAGTCAAAAAATTTAACGAAGCAAATATTCTCGTTAAAAAGGGAATAGCAGCAATGCCGGTTTGTTTTGGCATATCATTTACTTCAACTTTTTTAAATCAAGCCAGCTCACTAGTTCATGTTTACACTGATGGAAGTGTAAGAATTTCTACTGCGGCTGTGGAAATGGGGCAAGGCGTAAACGTAAAAATTGTATCAATAGCAACAAGAACATTATCCATAAACCCAGACAGAATTAAAATTGATACTACAAATACTTCTCGCATTGCCAACACTTCTCCAACCGCTGCAAGTAAAGGGGCAGATCTTAATGGTTTTGCGACTAGGGATGCATGCAACTTGATTTTGGAAAGGTTAAAAAAACTTGCCGCTCAAATTCTCAACGCAAAAGACATCTCACAAATTGAGCTGATGGATGAGATTGTCTATTTAAATAAAGTCAAAACAGATTTAGATTGGATTAAACTAATAAATACTGCATATATGAAAAGAATTAGTTTATCTGCACACGCTCATCATGCTACGCCAAATATTTATTTTGATAGAGAAAATATGAAAGGGGATGCTTTTGCATATCATGTATTTGGCACTGCTATCGTAGAAGCTACGGTTGATTGTTTGGTTGGCACATGTTCCGTTGATTCTGTAAAAGTTGTACACGACTTTGGAAAAAGTCTGCATCCCGTTACAGATAAAGGGCAAGCCGAAGGAGGAATTGTTCAAGGAATTGGCTGGATGACTCTTGAAGAAATTATTTATGATAATGAAGGAAAGTTACTTACGGATGCTTTGTCAACATATAAAGTGCCGGACATACAATTCGCACCCGCAATAATTGATGTACATTTTTTAGAAGATGTACCGAATCCATATGGACCATTTCAATCGAAGGCAATTGGCGAGCCCCCTTTCATGTATGGTATTGGCGCCTTTTTTGCAATTTGCAATGCAATGAAAGCTTTTCGTCCACATAAATCTATCCAGTATAACTCACCTTTAACACATGAAAAAGTTTTGCTCTGGCTTCATTCTGAAAAATAATCTATAATCCTAAAAATTGATTATTGTCGTTTATTAATTTTCATTTAGGTAAATTTGTTTTAGATAACGCAATCACTTGTGAGGAAGGAATGAACAAATGGACTTGGGAAGTACAGAACAGTGAGTTCTTAGAAAAAACTATAGGACGTTGCCAAGAAAAAAAAATAATCCTTCCAACCTTTGAACAATTAAAAAATCCCGAAACAATTCCAAGTAATATTCGAAACAAATTAAAAAATATTGGTCTGCATGATACTAATCCTCTAAACCTTTTTCGAATTAATTGGTGTAACGATTCATCAACTGGCGATATTGGACAAATAAATTACTTAGAAATTCCAAAAGAGATAACCGGAGTAAATGCAAGAATTATTGGAGTCGTAGGAAGATATTTCCCAACTGGCGCGCACAAAGTTGGCGCAACATATGGATGTTTAATTCCTTATTTAATTACCGGCAGATTTAATCCCGAATATCATAAAGCAGTCTGGCCCTCAACCGGAAATTATTGCCGCGGCGGAGCATTTAATTCTGTTCTTCTTTCCGTTCATTCGGTTGCAATTTTGCCTGAAGAAATGAGCAAAGAAAGATTTGAATGGCTAAAAAATCTTGGCGCAGAAATTTATGCAACTCACGGTTGCGAAAGTAATGTTAAAGAGATATATGATAAATGTCATGAGCTTGAAGCAGAAAGCGATGAGTATTTAATATTAAATCAATTTGATCAATTTGGAAATTCAATCTGGCATTATGAAATAACTGGGTATACAATCGAAAAACTTTTTGCACAAATAAAAAGTAACGAGAGCCGGTTAAGCGGCTATATCAGTGCAACCGGATCTGCCGGAACAATTGGTGCCGGTGATTATTTACGAAAAAAATTTCCACATTTAAAAATTGTTGCTTCCGAAGCATTGCAGTGCCCAACATTGTTTATGAATGGGTTTGGCGGGCACAGAATTGAAGGAATTGGCGATAAACATATTCCATGGATTCATAATGTAAAAAACACAGATTGTGTTGCGGCTATTGATGATGAACAAACATTAAGACTTTTAAGATTATTTAATGAACCTTCTGGAAAAGATTGGTTAGTAAAACATGGCGTTGATGAAAATTCTGTAAGTAAGTTAAACGAACTTGGGATTTCTTCAATATGCAATTTGCTTTCCGCTATTAAACTTGCTAAATATTATGAGATGAACGATAACGATGTAATCTTTACAATCTTTACAGACTCAGTTGATATGTATGGTTCTAGACTTAAAGAAATGAATGCCAAGTTCGGAAGTTATTCTCTAATTAAGGCTGAAGTTGACTGGACTTCAATTCTGAAACAACAAAGTATTGATTATTTTAAAGAATTAAATTACAATGATAAGAAAGCAATCCATAATCTAAAATACTTCACTTGGGTTGAACAGCAAGGGAAAGATGTTGAAGAACTTAATGCGCAGTGGTATGATGAAAACTATTGGGATGAAAAATTTTCAGTTGTTCCAACGTGGGATAAACTGATCGAAGAATTTAATCAAAGAGCTGGAGTGAAATAGCTCTCCCAAATTTATTAATGTGGTAGATCAAAGCGGCACTTAATTATTCACCTTTATTTGTAATGGTATGAATGAAAGTCAAAATATAATTAAGAACATTTTAATCTCTGCTGGCGAAAATAAACTAAAGCTATGCGATATTGTTTATGATTCTAAAATTATTGAAGTGAATCTGAAAACGGAAACTTTATTTGACTGGGTTGATTTGGCAAACATCAATAATCGTAATGCTGTTTTACAAAACTATCTCACTGAAGGGGAAGAAAAAAATTTCATGTTAGCAATTCCTGGCGCAATTGATTCTCATGTACACTTTAACACTCCTGGATTTGAGTTTAGAGATGATTTTGAACATGGCTCAAAATCTGCAGCTCGGGGTGGTGTTACAACTGTCATTGATATGCCGTGTACATCAATTCCACCCGTTACATCATTGGAGAATTTGAATGCTAAGTTAAATGCATTGAAAGGAAGAAGTTTAGTTGATTATGCTTTTTGGGGAGGAATATCAGGAAGAAATTTTAATGAAACAAAATTAGAAAAAAATATTTTCGAACTGGCTGAAACCGGTGTCGCTGGATTTAAAGTGTATTTTATTTCGGGAATGGAATCATTTACAGATTTAACCGAAAAGCAAATGGAAATAGCTGCAAGGTTAATTGAACGGACTGGTAAGCCAATGGCTGTTCATGCTGAAGATAAAAAGCTTATTTCAGTGCGCGAATTAAAATTCAAAAATGCGAATCGCAATGATTGGAAAGCTTATTGTGAAAGCAGAGATGCAAGAAGTGAAGCTATTGCCATTGATAAATTAATTTCAATTGCAAGAATGGTTAACTGCAAAATTCATGTTGTTCATCTTAGCTCATATTTAGGATTGGAACAGATTAAAAAAGCGCAATCGGAAAAACTATTTTTTACGACGGAAACGTGTCCTCAATATCTTCATTTCACTCAAAAGGATTTTGAAAACCAAGCCATAAAAAATTTTCTTAAAACTGCTCCACCAGTGAAATGTGAAAAAGATATGGATGCTCTTTGGGAGGGGTTGAAGAACAATTCAATTCTTTTTGTTGTTACTGATCATGCTGGCTGCGATCCAAACTTAGAGAAATCATCACAAAACTTTTGGGAAGTTTATGGCGGAATTCCCGGGGTTGAGCACAGAGTTCCGTTTCTTTTTAGCGAAGGATTTCTTAAAAATAAATTAACTTTAGAAAACACAATAAACCTTTTATCTACCAATATCGCCGATTATTTTAAAATAAGTAACAAAGGGAAACTGCTTCCGAAATATGATGCAGATTTTTGCTTTATTGACTTATGGAATTCTCAAGTAATTAATTCAAGTCAAATGCAATGTAAGGGGAAATACACTCCATTCGAAGGCATTACTTTTAATACAATTGTTTTGCAGACATTTCTACGCGGCAAAAAAATATACGATATTCATGAACAATTATTTGATGATTATAATTACGGTGCTTTTTTAGAATTGAATTGATATGAATAGAAATTCACTTAAAATATCAAATGGTTGGATTTGCCAATTAATTGGGAACAAAGTTTCTCCAATATTTGGCGATATTAAAGTTGAGCACGGGAAAATCACAAAAATTTTTCGTCGGAATTTTTCTGATTATGTAGAAAAAAGGATTGAGTCTGGAAATTCAGATTACGATGCTTGCGGTAAATTAATTACAGTACCGCTTATAAATTTCCATGATCATTTTTATTCTAGATTGGCAAAAGGTCTTCCAATAAGTAAACCTCTAGATAATTTTCAAAATGTATTGAAAAATTTATGGTGGGACTTAGACAAAAAACTTACATTTGAAATGATTGAAGCTTCTTCGAAAGTGGCAGTTGTTGAAGCTATCAAGAATGGTGTTACTTATATTTTTGATCATCATTCCTCACCCGAAGCAATAGATGGAAGTTTAGGTACAATAGCAGAAGTGTTATTGGATGCTAATATGCGAGGAGCACTTTGTTTTGAAACCACAGACCGTAATGGCGCAATCCTATCAAAAAAAGGATTGGAAGAAAACATCGCTTATCGCAATAAATTTTCCGGCAGTAATTTAAAATCATTACTTGGACTTCATGCATCATTTACTTTATCGGATGATACTCTAATGGAAGCTTCAGAATTAGCTAAAGAATATGAACTCGGAATTCATATTCATCTTTGCGAAGATTTAAGTGATAGAAAATTGAGCAAACAGTACGCTGATCATTTCCCGGTTAAAAGATTAATAAAAAACAATTTATTAAATGTAAAAAGCATTCTTGGGCATGGTGTGTTTTTAACCGAAAAAGAATATTTACAAATATCTGATTCCGGCGCTGCAATAGTATATAATCCTGATTCTAATTTGAACAATGCTGTTGGCTTGCCTAAATACACTAAAGTACCGGTTAGCATTCCAATTTTAATTGGTACTGATGGAATGCATGCAAACATAGCCAAATCGATGAAGCAATATTTCTTATTGATGAGAAATCAAAAACAAAGTTTCGATACATCATTCAAGCTTTTTATTAAATCCTATTTTGATCAAATCACTTTTGTAAAAAGATACTTTGAAGATTTTCCAAATTTAGAAGAAAATGAAAGAGCAGATTTTATTATTTGGGATTACACGCCACCTACACCATTAAGTGAAACTAACTTTTGGTCTCATTTTATTTATGGTGCGATTGAAAGAAACGTAATTTCGGTAATTCAAGATGGTGCGTTTTTAATGAAGGATTTTAAATTGACCACTATTGATGAAAATGAGTTGAATAAAGAAATTTTCAAGCAAGGTAAAAAGCTATACTCGTTATATAAGTGAGGACAGAAATAGAGAATAAAAAATTTAATATTGTTGGAAAACCGGTTATAAGACAAGATGCTTATTCTAAAGTTACTGGCAAAGCAAAATTTGCGGATGACTATAAATTTGAAGGTCAGTTATTTGGAGTAATGGTAAGGACAAAGGCTTCTCATGCCGTTATAAAATCCATTGATTATTCTCAAATAAGAAATGAAGATGGTATAAAAGCAATAATAACTTCTGATGATATTCCGGGAAATAAGAAGGTTGGACAAATAAAAATTGATCAGCCAGTTTTTTGCTCTGAAAAAATTATCACATCCGGAGATGTTGTGGCAATGCTTGTTGGCGAAGATCAAACTGAATTAAAGAAATTAAGTCATAAAATAAAAATTGAATTAGAGAAATTGCCGGTACTTGAAGATCCTCAAAAAGCTTTAGAACAAAATGCTGTGTTAATTCATCCGGAAAGCAAAACAAATCTTATTACACACTACCCATTAATAAAGGGGAATGTAACAAAAGGTTTTAATAATTCTGATTATCTAATTGAACAAAACTATACAACTCAATTTGTAGAGCATGCATATATAGAGCCCGAATGCGTTACAGCATTGCCGGGCGAAGGAATGATTAAAGTAAAAATTATTGGAAGTATTCAAAACCCATTCACTACAAGAAAAGTAGTTGCATCTGTTTTAAATTGTTCATTGTCGGAAGTGGAAATCATTCAAGCAGAACTTGGCGGATCATTCGGCGGTAAAGATGATATTATGAACGTGCTTTCTGCTCGTGCTGCAGTTGCTGCTTTAAAATTGAATAAACCAGTTAAAATAAAATATGAACGAGAAGAATCAATTCTAGAATCATACAAGCGCCATCCGTATATAATGAATTACAAAGTTGGATTCAGTAAAGCCGGTAAATTAAAAGCAATGAAAATTGATTTACTCGCTGATGGAGGAGCATATGCATCAATGAGTCCATTTGTTACATGGAGATCGGTTGTTCAAGCAACTGGACCTTATGAAATTGAGAATGTTCAAACTGATGTTAAAGTAGTTTATACCAACAATCCTTACACTGGCGCAATGCGAGGTTTTGGTTCACCACAACCAATCTTTGCCATCGAATCAATTATGGATGAAATTGCAATAACAGTAGGTAAAACACCGTTTGAAATAAGAAAGATCAACGGCTACAGACAAAATTCAGTAACTGCTAGCGGACAAAAATTAGCGGGACATGAAGTTACTCTTCCCAGAGTATTAAAAAAAGCCGCTGATGTTTCTTCCTTTAATTCAAAATGGAAAAGTAATTACGCCAGTTCACAGAAACTTAAACAGAATAACTTTGCAGATAAATCTGAATCGTTAATTCTTACAAAAAACGAATTTATCAATCCAAAAAACTTATTGCGAAAAGGGATTGGACTTGCAACAAGTTTCCGCGGTTGTTCACTTGGAGCCGAAGGGATCGATAATACCGCTGCATATGTTTCAATCCAGCCTGATGGAACAGTTTATATATTATCTGGACTTGCAGAAAACGGACAAGGGCTACGCGCAACTTTTTCAATTATTGCAGCTGAGATTTTTGGAATTCCAATTGAAAAAATAATTTATTTAGAGCAGAATACTTCAAGAATACCGGATAGCGGACCGACAGTTGCTTCTCGCGCAACATTAATGGGCGGAGGAGCAATTAAAAATACTTGTACAGAATTAAGGAACAGATTAATTAATGTATTGTCATCATATTGGAAAGTAAGTAGAAAAAATATTTATGTTTTTAAAAATGGATTAGTTTTCCCTGAACAAAAAAAATCCAGAAAAATAAAATTTCATGATTTGATAAAGTTAGCTTTTGAACACAAGGTTAATCTATCACATGTTGGATGGTACGCGGGTCCCAAAGTTCATTGGGAAGAAAAGACGGGACATGGCTCAGCGTATTTTACTTATGTATATGGATGTCAAGTTGCAGAGGTTACTGTTAATGTTGGAACGGGGGAAGTTTTTGTTAATAATATTTGGGCGGTTCATGATTCTGGAAAAGTAATTAATATTTTAGGAGCAGTGGGACAAGTTTATGGCGGAACAACTCAAGGTGCTGGCTACGGTTTATGGGAAAATATTTCAACCCATAAAGGGAAAATAAGAGAATTAAATTTTGATCAATTTCTAATCCCGACAAGTAAAGACATTGATAAAATACATCCTTACTTTATAGAAGGAAAGGAAAGTTATGGTCCTTGGGGCGCAAAATCTCTCGGTGAACCAACACTCGAATTAACTGCCGCTGCAATTGCAAATGCTATTACAAATGCAACTGGTCAAAGATTTTTCAATCTGCCTTTAAATATTGAAGAAGTTCTTCTAAGAAAAAAATTGTATCCGGAAAGTTTGAAACGGGGAAGTGCTTCATGATTCCCGTTAAAGAAATATTGCTACCTAAATCTGTTGATGAAATCTGCAGACTTCTTCAGAATAATAACGGCACATCAAAAATTATTGCTGGAGGAACAGATATTGTCCCCGGTTTTCATATTGAATCACCGCGGTTCACAAATATTGAAAGATTGATAGACATTAATAATATAGAAGAATTAAAATTCATATCAATCAATAACGATGTAATATCAATCGGTTCTGCAGTTACCTTTTCCGAAATAATTTCTAATCAAATTCTGAATGAAAAATTACCTTTATTAGTTAAGGCATCAAAAACGATTGGAAGTGCTCAGATAAGAAATCGCGCTACTCTTGGCGGAAATTTTATCAATAATGCACCTTGCGCTGATAGTGTTGCGCCACTATTAGTTTATGATGCAGAAATAAAAATAAAATCTTTTACTTCAGAAAAAATTATGAAGCTTCAGGATTTTCTTGTCAAACCTTACGGAACAAGATTAAAACATAATGAGATAGTTACGCAAGTAATGATTCCAATTTCATCCGGGAAACTTAAAGGAGATTTTTATAAACTTGGAAGAAGAAGAGCCGTTTCAATCAGCAGAATTTCTTTAGCAGTTCTTCTTGATTTAAGTGAGGGTATTATTAATGAATTAAGAATTGCAAGCGGTGCAGTTACACCGATAGGTACAAGATTTTATGATGTGGAGCAGTTTGCAAAAGGGAAAGTTATGAATGATGAATCAATGAAGGAGATTGCTATTAAACTTGGAGAAAGGATTCTTGATGTATCAGGTGTGCGATGGTCAAGTGAATATAAAATTCCAGTTGTTCAACAAATGTGTTATCAATTACTAAAAAAAGTAAAATGCTGATAATCCAACGACCGAGTATGAGTGAGCAGATTTTAGCAGATAATTTATTAACGGGAAAACTGATTTTTTTTGTTATTTCGACTAAAGGGAGAAATCTTTGATTCAAAGAAAATCTCTCAGTCGTCCGCCTATTGACAGACTTTTTCAAAATGACATTTTTGAATTATTAGTAAGTCTCAAATAAAAATGATATGATAGAACTAAAATTCATATTGAATAAAAAAGAAGTTTGTGTTTCAACAAAACCTTCGGTTAGGTTGATTGATTTGCTTCGTGATAAATTCAACCTGACTGGAACAAAGGAGGGATGTTCGATTGGTGAGTGCGGAGCTTGCACAGTAATAATGAATGGCAAAGCGGTTAACTCTTGTTTGGTGCTTGCCGGTCAATGTAATAGTGCCGAGATTATCACGATTGAAGGAATTGAAAAAGATGGAAAGATTCATCCGCTACAAGAGAATTTTTTGAAGAGCGGAGCTGTTCAATGTGGATTCTGTACACCGGGAATGAT
>VGVY01000015.1 GCA_016873835.1 Ignavibacteria bacterium | reverse complement strand
AGTGGATTTTTAAAAAGATCAGAAAGTGAATATGATGCTTTTGGAGCTGGTCATGCTTCTACTTCAATTTCTGCTGCATTAGGAATGGCGGCAGCAAGAGATATTTTAAAAGAGAAAAAGAGAGTAGTTGCAATTATTGGCGATGGTGCAATGACTGGCGGAATGGCTTATGAAGCAATGAATAATTCCGGTTTGTTGAAAACTAATTTAATTGTAGTTTTAAATGACAACCGAATGTCTATTGCACCAAATGTTTGGCAAATCTCAAACTATTTTAATGAAATTATCTCACATCCTGAATACAATAAGTTCAAAGGGGCAATTTGGGATTTAACCGGAAAGCTTGATAATTTTGGCGACCGCATTAGAAAAGTAGCCGTGCGTGTTGAACATGGTATTAAAGCAATTATTACTCCTGGAATGCTTTTCGAAGCGTTAGGATTTAGATATTTTGGTCCAATCAACGGTCACAATTTAAACCAGCTTATTAAAATTTTTGATCAAGTAAAAGATTTTTCAGGTCCAATTCTCGTTCATGTAATAAGTGAAAAAGGGAAAGGATACAAACCAGCAGAAGGGCATGAGCAAAAGCTTCATGCATCAACTCCATTTGATAAAATTACTGGACAAGCTTTAAAAAAGGAAAGTTCCTCTATATCCTACACTTCTATTTTTGGACAAGCATTGGTTGAAATCGCAAAAGAAAATTCTAAGGTAATTGGGATTACTGCCGCAATGCCCGATGGTACTGGATTGGATTATCTTCAAAAAGAAATTCCGGAAAGATATTTTGATGTTGGAATTGCAGAAGAACATGCTGTAACATTTGCAGCTGGTATTGCAACTCAAGGTATAATTCCAGTTGTGGCTATTTATTCTACTTTTATGCAGCGAGCTTTTGATCAAATTATTCATGATGTTGCATTGCAAAAGCTGCACGTTGTTTTTGTATTGGATAGAGCTGGACTTGTTGGAGCTGATGGTCCCACGCATCATGGTACGTTTGACCTCACTTATTTAAGAATGATACCTGGTATTATAATTATGTCTCCAAAAGATGAAGCAGAATTGAGAAATATGCTATTTACTGCAATTGAATATGGCAACGGGCCAGTTGTTATTAGATATCCAAGAGGAAATGCAATTGGAGTGAATATAGAAAATGGTTTTTCCAAAATTGAAATTGGGAAAGGTGAATTGCTGCAAAACGGTGAAGATGTTGCTCTACTTGCCGTTGGAAATATGGTTGAATATGCTAAAAAGGCATCGGCTTTACTCAATGTTGATGGGATTAATTGTGAAATTATTAATATGAGGTTTATTAAACCAATTGATGCAGACATTCTTGATTCAATTGCAGAAAGACATGATAAAATAATTACAATTGAAGAGAATAGTTTGATCGGTGGATTTGGAACGGCAGTTCTTGAATACTTTAATAATAAGAATTATAAAAACGATTTACTCAGAATTGGACTACCTGATAAATTTATTGACCACGGAACCCAAAGTGAATTACATACCGATATTGGAATTGACCCAAAAGGAATAGCTGAAAAGGTAAAGGCATTTGCAAAAAATATTGGAATCAAAAACGGAGTAATTTTATAATGGACAAAATAAATATTGGAATTATTGGTGCTGGCGGTGTAGCTCAATTTGTTCACCTTCCGATTATTTCAAAACTTGAGAGTGCCAACTTATATGCTATAGCAGAGGTAAATAAAAGTCGTCTGAAAATTGCCGGAGAGAAATATTCTTCAGCTTTGCAATTCAATGATTATTCAGAAATGCTTGCAGATGAAAATGTAAATGCTGTGATAATTGCCACTCCAACCAGTACCCATAAAGAAATTGCTCTGAAATCACTAAAGGCCAAAAAAGATATTTTGATTGAAAAACCAGTTGCATTAAATTATTCTGAAGCAAAGGGAATATCTGCAGCAGCAAAAAAGTACAATAGGATTGTAATGGTTGGCATGAATATGAGATTTCGTCCTGATGCAATGTTATTGCGAAGTATTATTAATTCAAAAGAGCTTGGTGATTTATTTTATATAAAGTGCGGATGGTTACAGAAAAAAAGTAGTAATCAAAAATGGTTTCTTGATAAAAAGCAATCTGGCGGCGGTGTAGTTGCCGATTTGGGTATAGTAATTCTCGACCTTGCATTATGGATGCTTGGGGATGATAATATTAAATCAGTATCGGTTCAAAAGTATAATCATTATTTAACACAAGTTGAGGATTCAGCAATTGGTTTCATTAGGCTTGGTACTGGCAAGGTAATTAATTTTGAAGTTAGCTGGAATTTATATTCGGATGTAGATAGATTTAATTTAGTTGTCCATGGAACCGATGGGAGTGCATATCTAAATCCGTTTCGAGTTTATAAGAAAACAGAATCAGAGCCAATTGACTATTCATTAAATAAATCTCAAAACGTGCAAAATCTTTTTAAGAAGTCTTACGAAAATGAGTTAAAACATTTTATTAGTGCTGTAAGAGAAAGAGGGAATGTTATTTCAACTACTGCTGAAGCAGCTACAAGAATGAAATTGCTCGAGACTATTTACAAATCAGCCGCCCATGGGAAAGAGATAAATTTTTAAAACTATGAAACCCAAGATTTTACTCGTTGATGATGAACGTGATATCATTGAATTTTTACAGTACAATTTAGAAAAAAATGGTTTTGAAGTTTTTGTAGCATACGACGGGCTTGAAGCACTTACATTACTCCCTCAGAATCCTGATTTAATTGTTTTAGATGTTCTTATGCCTAAAATGGATGGTTATGAGGTTTGTACTAAAATCAGAATGTTAAAAGATTACAAGCGAGTTCCAATTATTTTCCTAACTGCAAAAGCTACCGAGTATGATGAAGTGCATGGTTTAAACATAGGAGCTAATGATTATATAAAAAAACCAATTTCTCCAAGAAAATTAATTGCTCGTATAAATGCTAATCTTCGAAAAAACGATAAAAAAATAGATCAGCTTGAAGTTAAAAAGGAAATAAAAATTGGTCCTTTAACTATTGATCGTGAAAAATACATTGCCAAAGTTGATAGTAAAAAACTAACACTTCCTAAAAAGGAATTTGAAATATTAGCTTTTCTAGCCGAAAATCCTGGTAAAGTTTTCCCCCGTGAAAAAATATTGACTGATGTTTGGGGGGAAAATATTTTTGTTGTAGAAAGGACTATAGATGTTCATATAAGGAAACTAAGAGTGAAACTAAAAAAATATTCTAATCTAATTGAAACCATTAAAGGTGTTGGCTATCGCTTCAAAAATTTTGAATAATATTAAAAAAAACTTTTCATATACACATTATTTTTCTACAGTAATTGTTCTTTCATTAACATCGATATTAATATTTTTCATAGTAATAGCAAGCCCCTCTTTTTCTAATGTAATTATTTTTTCTTTGATCTTAGTTTTCAATTCATTAACTGTTTTGCTTTTACTTGGAAGTAAAAGAAGAAAAGATATCAATGTACTGATACGAACAATTACTGCACTTCGATCTAATAGTTATACTAGTGATAATGAAATTAAATTGGATAAAGATTTGAATGAACTTGAAGCTGAAATTAAGCAGATGTTTAATAATAATCGGTCTGTTATAACAAATATGAAAAAACTTGAACAGATTAGAACTGAATTTTTAGGTAATGTATCGCATGAACTTAGAACCCCAATCTTTGCTATTCAAGGATTCATTGAAACACTTCTTGATGGTGCATTAAATGATGAAAAAGTAAATCGAACTTTTTTGAATAAAGCGAATCAACATACACTCAACTTAAACAATTTATTAAATGACCTTATTGATATATCAATGATTGAATCTGGTCAAATGAAAATGAGCTTTCGATATTTTAATATTATTGAATTATTAGAGAGTATTCTTAATGAAATGAGAGCACATGCTGATAAAAAAGAATTAGAATTAAGGTTTGAATCGGCAAAAGAAAAAGTATTAGCCTATGGAGATAAAGATAAAATTCGACAAGTTTTAGTTAATTTAATTCTTAATGCTATTAAGTATACAGAAAATGGGTTTGTTGAAGTGATGATTATTATTGAGAATGAATTAATCATTATTTCAGTGAAAGATTCTGGAATTGGAATATCCGAAGAGGATCAAAAAAGAATTTTTGAAAGGTTTTATAGAGTGGATAAGGATAGATCCCGTGAAATAGGTGGCACTGGGTTAGGTTTAGCGATAGTAAAGCACATTATAGAAGCGCATAACTCAAAAATTCAAATTCAAAGTAAACTTGGCATGGGGAGTGAATTCAGCTTTTACTTGAAAAAGGGATAAAATTATAGCATAATATTGTGTTTTATTGGATTTTCTGATAATCTATTAATTGACTTAAATCGCTTCATTATATATATTTACCGCTCAAATTTTATCAATTGGAGGTATAATGTTTGCTGTTGTAGAAATTGCGGGACAACAGTTCAAGGTAGCTGAAAATAAAAAGTATTATGTTCCAAGATTAGAAGCAGAATTAAATTCAGATTTAATATTTGAGAATGTCTTATTATTAAATGATGATAGATCAACAAAGATTGGTACTCCTAACTTAAAAGGAGCAAAAGTTCATGCTAAAGTTTTAGAACATTTGAAAGATGAAAAAGTAATTGTGTTTAAGAAAAAACGCAGAACTTCTTATAGACGTACTAGAGGACACAGACAATTTTTAACCAGAATTGAAGTTACTAAGATTTCTTAGTAGCTGGAGGTAATAATAATGGCTCATAAAAAAGGACAAGGTTCATCGCGTAACGGTAGAGATAGCAATCCACAATATTTAGGCGTTAAGGCATTTGGTGGGGAACAAGTAACAGCCGGATCAATTTTGGTCCGTCAAAAAGGTACTAAATTTCATCCAGGTAAAAATGTTTTAAGAGCTGGTGATGACTCTTTATTTGCAACTGCTAATGGATTTGTTAAATTCGAAATAAAAAAGAATAACCGAAAATTTATAAGTGTATATGAATCGAAAGCATAATTTTTTGCTGAAAAAAAACCCTCCAAATGGAGGGTTTTTATTTTTAAACTTCTGGGAAGTTAAAATCCCAACCTTTCCATATCAGCAACCAATTCTTTTACAGCTTTTACTGAATTGTCCATCATTGCTTTTTCTTCATCATTAAGAGTTAGCTCAAGAATTTTTTCAGCACCATTTGCACCTAAAACTGCTGGAACTCCAACATAATACCCATTAATTCCAAATTCTCCATTTAAATATGCACAAGTTGGCAGCACTCTTTTTTCATCAAATAAAATTGCTTTAACCATAGCAATTGATGATGAGGCTGGTGAATAAAAAGCTGATCCAGTTTTTAATAATTTTACAATTTCTCCGCCAGCCATTTTTGTTCTGTTAACCATGGCATCCATTACTTCTTTTGCTTTTGTTTTGTCATTATACTTTCTTTCCAACAACTCCATTACTGGAATTCCATTTACATTTGCGTATCGTATAAGCGGAACCATTGTGTCTCCATGTCCGCCAAGTACAAGAGCATTAATATCTTTTACAGATACACCTAACTCCCAAGCAATGAATGTTGAAAAGCGAGATGAGTCTAATACACCAGCTTGACCAATCACTTTGTTAGTCGGGAAACCAGTGATTTTTTGGCAAAGAGTTACCATTGCATCTAAGGGATTTGAAACAACAATTACAGTTGAATTAGGTGCGTACTGTTTTACATTTTCAGCAACTGTCTGCATTATCTTTGCATTTGTAACAAGCAAATCATCTCTGCTCATTCCGGGTTTTCTCGGTAATCCCGCAGTGATTATTACAATATCTGAGCCTTCAATATCTTTGTAATCATTCGTTCCTTTAATACTATTGTCAAATAAATCTACTCTTGATGCTTCAGCAATATCAAGGCATTTTCCTTGAGGGAGGTCTTCAACGATATCAAAAAGAACAACATCGCCAAGTTCTTTTTGTGCGATTAACTGTGCTAATACACCGCCAATTTGACCACCGCCAATCAGTGCAATTTTTTTTCGCGGCATTGTTTCTCCTATTAATTTGTAAAAAGATTTTCACTTAAAATATAGGAAGATAAAAACTAAAAAACACTTGGAGATATTATTTTATTTAAAAATGAAAAATCTATTTTAAATTTATTACAAGAATTGTTTCAGTTCCTTCTGAAGTGAAGTTATAAGATAGGTTGTCCAAGAATGATTTCATAATATGGATCCCTCTTCCGCTGTCTTTTAGTATGTTTTCAGGTTTAGTAGGATCAGGAATTTTTTTTAAATCAAAACCGTTCCCTTCATCTTTAATCAAAATAGTCATTTTATTTTCATCAATAAGTACTTCAATCCTTATCTTTTTTGATATATTATTTTTGTTACCATGCGTAATACTATTTGATAATGCTTCGGAGAATGAAAGTGATAAGTCATTTAATTTATCGTTATCCAGCCCGGCATTTTTTGCTATATCAATAATATATTGGTCTAATTCAGGTAATAAATTAGGATCACTTTGAATTTCTTTTTTAAATACTGAATAAGTCAAAAATTTTCCTAAAATGTTTCGCTTAAAATATAATTTACAAATTAATCGTGCAAATTCAATTGAAGTAGAAATTATTAAATTAAAACCTATAACTTAACTTTACATTTAGATTTGCCATTTCTCTTTTAACATTATTTTCAGAGACTATAAACTCATACCAACCAATAGTTTTGAAGCTCAAATTTTCTGTTAGCAAATAGTTGATTTCAGATATTGGACCGATACTAGAATATTCAGAAGCCTTTTTTTTATCGATTCCATTTTCGATATTATATGTAGTCAATTCGAATACTCGAATTCCAAGTCCAATTGTAAATCCAAAACTTTCAATTATAAATTTGGGTTCTGCAAAAAATTCAGTTAAATATCTTTGAGGTTTACTGGTAAAATTTGACCATTTAAAATTACCTTGTTCAGAGTTTTTTACGTAACCGCTAACAAAGAATTTAATTCCTTTGCTAAAATTAATCCAAGTTGAATCTCTAATTACAATTTGCCTAAATGAATAACTTCGGAAGTTTGGATTTAATTCTTCATAATCAAAAACAGTATAATTGGCAGAGACCTCAGCTGAATTTATTGAGGTAATAAAATTCGACTTAATAATTCCTCCGGAAGCCAATTTTAATATTCTTTTGATGTTATTATTAGAGCTGCGTTGAGCAAATATGTAAACGATTTTATTTAGGCTTGCTTCTAAATTAATGAATGCTTTAAAAAAAGGATTAAAACTTCTTTCATAAAGAATTCTGCCAATGCTTAATAATTCATCTCTATCGTCATAATTAATTTCACTTGGAGTATCATATTTTAACTTACGATGGAATAGACTTATTAATAAATAATCTTTATTACTTAAAAAGATTTGTGATGATATAGAAATATTTGCTAATTGAGAAGTATTATTCTTTTGTGCCTCAATCAGTTCACGCTCATTAAAAATTATTGAACTGAGCCCTTCAATTTTTCTGGGTTGATGTTTTTCATCTCTTTCTGCAAAATTGAAATTGAACAAAAGATTAAAATATTCTGATTTGTACGACGCTGTTGATGAAAAGTCTAATCGAAATTCATTAATTTTTGAATCAAATGCACTGCTTGAAGGATTGGTTATACTAATGTATCTAGTTGAACGTTCAATATCTCGCCAAGATATTCTGCTTTGCGCATCAAGAGAAAATCTTGAGTTAGCCGGTATGAATTGTATTTTTTCTTGCAAAAAATAATTTGTTTCTAATCGAGTTTGAATATTGTTATTGATGTCAAATTCATCTTGAGTTGGTTTATCAGCCGCAAAATAAAAATCCTTCCTTTGATGGGCAAAAAAAGCACTTATTGTGTTTTTAAAATCATCTGATGTGCCGCTTGATAAATCAAAATTGATATAACGTAATGTATTTTTTCTTGGAGAAATATCTTCATTTTGATATCTGAAAATCGAGGATATTTCAAAGTCACTAAAATTAAATTTATCAATATTTACTTCTGCACCATACAAAACACCAGAGTTTTTTTCGCCGACCTGGTTATTGTTTGATATTCCTCCAAAAGGAGTTAATTGAAGATATTTGAATGGTGATAGTTTTAAAAATAAAGTTGAATTCAGTATTGATGCTTTATTAATTGCAATTTGTCTGTCATCAGAATAGATTGAATTATTTAACATCATTCCAAGTTTATATACATCATTTATATTGTATTGTACAAGTGCTGAAAATAAATGCTCGTCCTTTATATTCTTTTCTGTTGCTTTAATAATTGTAGAATTAAAATTTTCTTTTACACCTATAAAAAAATTATTTGTTTGGTAGAAGTGAAATAGTTGTCCAGCAAATTTGTAAGTATTTAACTGTTTATCAAAACTATTGTTGAGCAGTTTATTTGAAAAGGATTTTTGTGAATATTGTAAGCTATCTCTAATATTTTGTCCACTTAATATAGTAGGGATTAAAAAGAGCAGAAGATATTTATTAATTTTTATCACGCTAAGTTGTGTTTAAAATTATTTGAAAATTAATTGTACCAAGTGAAATTATAAACATGTAATCAAAAAGTAAAACTATCACCCTTTTCTGGAATTACAACTGATGTGAATCCTACTAATTCCAACCTTGATCTAAAAATTTCTTGTTGATCAATTTCACCATGAACTAAGAAGAGTTTATTCATTCTGCTCTTGTCAAATGCCGAACAGTAATCTAATAATTCTGAAGCGTCCGCATGAGCACTAAATGATTCCATTACAATTACTTCTGCATCGAGTTTGTATTGTTCACCAAATATATTTACGTAAGCTTCCTTATTAATGATTTTTCGCCCTAATGTATGTTCAGCGGAATATCCTACTATTAAAACAATATTATTCGGGTTTTCAATATTATTTGCTAAATGATGCTGAATTCTTCCAGCTTCGCACATCCCAGAACTTGAAATTACTATATAAGGTCCATCTTTCTCGTTAAGTTTTTTTGAATCCTCAACATTAGTTATATACATTAATTTATTAAACCCAAAAGGATCTTCACTCTTTAAGAGGAATTCAGACGTTTCAAAATCGAAACACTCTGGATGTTCTCTAAATACTTCTGTTGCATTTACTGCTAATGGGCTATCAACGTAAACCGGAATTCTAGGTGCTTTCTTAGACTCAAATATTCTGTGCAGTGCATATACAAGTTCCTGAGTTCTGCCAACGCTAAATGCTGGAATAATTATTTTAGCATTTCTATTCACAGCCTTTTTAACAACGGATGTTAATGAATCTTCTGCATCAATTGGATTATCATGATCTCTCCCTCCATAAGTACTTTCACAAATTAATATATCAACATTCGGTAATTTTTCTGGATCTTTTAAAATTGGCAAATTAGGTCTGCCTAAGTCACCAGTGAATCCTAAATTTATGATTGTGCCATTTTCTTTAATAGACAAAAAAGTAACAGCAGAACCTAAAATATGTCCGGCATCTAAAAATGCTAATTTTATTCCGGGCGATATTTCAATATCGTGATGATAGTTGATACCAATAAATAGTCTTAAAGAAGCCGCAACATCATCTTCATCATACAAAATCTCGAATGGTTTTTTGTGATGTTTTTTTCTTCGCTTGTTAACATATTCAACATCTTTTTCTTGAACATGTGCACTATCCCGAAGCATTATATTACATAAATCTTTGGTCGCAAATGTTGAAAAAATTTTCCCTTTAAATCCTTTCTTAACTAGTGATGGTATATTGCCAGCATGATCAATATGTGCGTGTGATAAAATCACAAAGTCAATTTCTGCTGGATCAAATTGATCAAAAGTTCTGTTAATTTCGAAAGCTTCTTTGCGTTTACCTTGAAACAATCCGCAGTCGAGAAGAAAGGTTGAATCCACCGTTTTTATTAAATGCATTGAACCAGTTACAGTTCTTGCAGCGCCAATAAATTTAATTTCCATTTTCTTTATATGATATGATTATTTGTATGAACATTTTTTGATGTGGTGAAGATTTGCAATCAATAGTAGCCTATGAATTTCTACATGCGAATAATCTTATAGTTCTTATATCCGAAATAAACTTCTCTAGCAAAGGTACGAATAACAGTAGCAGCCGGAACGGCAAGCAACATTCCAAACACACCAAGCAATTTGCTTCCTATCAATATTAACAGAATAATAACGATTGGGTGTAAATCGGTATTTTTTGAAAAAACATGCGGTTGAATGAATCCATTATCAATAGTATATACTATTAGAAACATTAATACAATATTAGGAAGCATGGAAAAATCACCGAATTGAATAATCGAAATAATTATAGCCGGTACTCCGCCTATTACGGGGCCAAAATAAGGAATTAAGTGACCAACTCCAGCTATAAAACCAATTGATGCTGCGTTTTGAATCCCAAGCAGTGCAAGTCCTACTCCACTCATCAAACCAACTAAAGTTGCATCAATAATCCAACCTCTCACAAATCTGCTCAGTTCTTTCGAAATTTTATTAATAATCCAATAAGCCACTTCAAAATATTTATTTGGCATTATGTAGACCATTCCACTAATTATTCGTTTGTTATCCTTCAGTAAAAAGAAAGTTAAAAATGGAACAATAACTAATATTGCAATCAATGACACGATGCTGTAAAACAACTGACTGATATCATTAATCCAACCGAATAATAAATTTTGAATGAAGCCTAATAGTTTATTAATTAAGTGTCCGGAGTTTAAAAATGGGAATAAAGATTCGATAGTTTTTTCGACTTGATTTAATAGCTGATTTAGGTTTTCAGGCGTTACAATTAATGCAATAGTATTAAACTGACGAACAACTCGCGGCATTAAAAATGAGATTCCAATAAAAACAAGAAAGCCGGTAAGTGAAAAAACAAATATTACTGCGGCAATTCTTGGTATTCCTCTCTTTTCGATAAAATCAACAACTGGGTTGAAAATCATTGCTATCAGCAATGCTACAATCAGCATAGCAATTATTTCAGCAAGAAGATATGTAAGATAAATCACTACAACCAGTGCTAAAATTATTAGGAATACCTTCTTCAAAAAATTGAACTGTTTTTCTGAAAAGAGCATTTGAATTACCTTTTTACTATTACAATATTCCCAATTATTGAATAAAATTCAAACTAATTAGTAAGTATAATTCAAAAAGAAAATAGGTTTTAAGAATTGCATATATTTGTATAATTAATTTCACAAAATATGGTTAATCAAATGCAAGAAATCGAACTATTAAAGAAAATTCAAGAGAAAGCTTCTCAAAAGAAAAAAACTATTGTGTTACCAGAGTCGCATGATGAACGAGTTCTAAGTGCCGCACAAATTTTAACTGCAAAGAAAATTGC
The DNA here is from genome assembly GCA_016873835.1 of Ignavibacteria bacterium. Classification (GTDB taxonomy): domain Bacteria; phylum Bacteroidota; class Ignavibacteria; order Ignavibacteriales; family Melioribacteraceae; genus DSXH01. The sequence continues at coordinate 23,156 of VGVY01000015.1, read as the reverse complement.
TTCAATTATTACCCTTGGAAATGACACGCAAATAAGAAACGATGCACAAAAATGGGGTATTGATTTGCAAGGAATTAGAATAATTGATCCAGAAAAATCTGATAAGTTGAGTGACTTTTCGAATATTTTTTATAACAAACGTAAGCATAAAGGAGTAACAATAGAACAAGCAAGAGAAACCGTTAAACGCGATTTATTTTTTGCCGGAATGATGGTTGCTGAAGGAATGGCTGATGGAAGTGTCTCTGGTTCAGTAGCAACCACAGCTGATGTTACACGTGCTGCAATTTTTTGTGTTGGCTTGAAAGAGGGAATTTCAATTTTATCAAGTTTCTTTTTAATGGTTTTTCCTGATAATGCATATAGTTTTGCTGACTGTGCAGTAAATCCAAATCCTGATGAAAGTCAACTTGCTGATATTGCAATATCAACTGCTGATAATCATAAAAAATTAACTGGCGAAGACCCCTATATTGCTATGCTTTCCTTTTCAACAAAAGGAAGCGCTGAACATGAATTAGTAGTTAAAGTTAGAGCGGCTGTCGAATTTGTTAAAGAGAGACGTCCAGATTTAAAAGTTGATGGTGAGCTGCAATTTGATGCTGCTATTGTAGAAACTATTGGTAAAAAGAAAGCTCCAGGAAGTGATGTTGCTGGAAGGGCAAATGTTCTTGTTTTTCCTGATTTAAATTCCGGTAATATCGGTTACAAAATTGCTCAGCGTTTAGGAAAGGCAGAAGCAATTGGTCCAGTGAATCAAGGTGTGAAAAAACCATTTTTTGATTTGAGCAGAGGCTGTAGTATTGATGATATTGTAAATACAACTGCTATTGCTTGTTTATTGACTGATTAATTTAATTACATCTTTGCTATTCACTTATTCAAAAAAAAATTCATTGAACTTTTTAATAGAATTTTTGTTTTGATGTTAAAGGAGGAATTATGAAAAAGTTATTTTTAATAACTGTTGCGATGTATTTAATGTTATCAACTACAAAATCATATTCATTTGAGAATAGGGAAATGAAAGGGAATAACGTGGATAAAAGTATTTATGGTTTTACTGTCAAGGATATTGATGGTAAAGAAATCTATTTATCTCAATACAAAGGGAAAGTACTATTAATTGTAAATGTTGCCAGCAAGTGCGGTTATACTCCTCAGTACGAAGGTTTGCAGAAAATTTATGAAAAGTATAAAGACCAAGGATTTGAGGTATTAGCTTTTCCGTGTAATGATTTCAAAGGACAAGAACCAGGTACCAATGAAGAGATTAAAGAATTTTGTTCATCGAATTATGGAGTAACATTTAATCTGTTTGATAAAATAAAAGTGTTGGGTGATGAAAAATCTCGGCTGTATGATAAATTGATTAGTTCTGAGGGAATTGAACAAGGGGATGTAAAATGGAATTTTGAAAAGTTTTTAATTTCCAAAGAAGGAATGGTAGTTGGCAGATTCAGAAGTAAAGTAAAACCTGATAGCGATGAACTTATTGAAGCAATAGAAGAAGTACTTAGAAAACAAGTTTCGGAATAAAACGAAAAATCCCCTCTTATTTTATGAGGGACACGTTTTGGTCAAAGTAGTTTATTCTTCCTCTACATCAATCTCTTCAAATTCATTTCTTCTCTTGGATGGTCTTTCATACAACTCTGTTAACATTTTGTACGTTTTAGATAATTCTTTTGGAATTTGATCCCATGTAAAGCGCCAAGTCCAATTTCCCCCTGGTTTTCCAGGGTAATTCATGCGAGCTGCATTATCTAAATTTAATATGTCTTGCATTGGAATAACCACAATGTTTGCAACAGAGGAATATGCTTTTTTAATGAGATCGAATACAATATCATCACTATAAAAATTTAAATAATCTTGAGTCCATTCATATATCCCTGATTTTTTCTTTTTCTCTGATTCAAAGAATCCACGTGTAGTTTCGTTATCGTGTGAGCCAGTATGTACAACACAATTTTTTATATGATTATGCGGAAGAAATTTTTTATCTCCATTTTCTCCAAATCCGAATTGAAGGATTTTAATTCCAGGGAACTCAAATTTATCTCTTAATTCTTCAACGGATTTTGTAATTACACCTAAATCCTCTGCAATAATTGGCAAATCACCAAGGTTGTTTTTAATTGTATTGAAGAATTTTTCACCAGGAGCTTTTACCCAGCGGCCATTAATTGCTGTTTCTGCGTCACCGGGAATTTCCCAATACGCGTCAAATCCTCTAAAATGATCAATACGAACAATATCTACTAATTCGAGTAACTTTTTTATTCTATTTTGCCACCAACCAAAATTATCTTTTTCCATTTCACTCCACTTGTATAATGGATTTCCCCATAATTGACCGGTTGCGCTAAAATAATCTGGTGGAACTCCAGCAACAAAATTTAATTTTCCATCTTCACTAATTGTAAATAATTCTTTGTTCGCCCAAGAATCTGCACTATCGTATGCAATAAAAATGGGAAGATCACCAATAATTTGAATCTTATTCTCGTGAGCATATTTTTTCAAAGCTTGCCATTGTTTATTGAACATGAATTGAATAAACTTTTGAAATTCGACTTCAGTTTTTAATTTTTCACTCCACTCATTTATTGAATTGCCGCTTCTGAATGCAATTGATTTATCCCATTGAGTCCACTGAATTCCCTTATGATAATTTTTTAATGCCATAAATAAAGAATAATCGTCCAACCAATAAGAATTGGACTCGCAGAATATTCCACAATCTTCAGAAAATTTTCTCTCCCTTTTTTTATAAGTGTGAAACGCATTTTGTAGTAAAGAAATTTTATAATTTATCACTGAACCAAAATCGATTTTATGCGGATCAAATGAAGGGGTGTTTTCGAGATCAGTTTTATTCTGTAATCCTTCTTTGTACAATAATTCTGGGCTGATTAGCAATGGATTGCCAGCAAATGCAGAAAAACATTGATAAGGCGAATCACCATAACCCGTCGGTCCTAAAGGAAATACTTGCCATAATGTTTGACCAGATTCCTTCAAAAAATCTATAAACATGTGTGCATTTGGTCCAAGGTCTCCTATCCCGAATTTTCCTGGCAGAGATGTTGGATGTAGTAAAATTCCCGCAGAACGATCAATTAGCATAAATACCTCTTAATATTATGATGAATTACTCTAATAATAAAATTAAATAAAAAAACAATATTTTCTTCCAATATTATTTTCCTATATTCCTTTAGTAAAAATATTAATCGAATTGATAATTTTTAAAATAGAGCAAACAACTAATTGCTTTAAAAAAAAATTTTCTTTAAGTTGAATCACCGCACACAAACTGTTAAATAGTACTTAACATAATTTATCAATTTTACGTGCAGCTTTTTTGCTGTAGAAATTTGGAGCCTTATAATGAAAATTTCCCGTCTCTTCACTACTGCTGGCAAAGACCCTCTTGAATCAGTTGAATTTGTAAAACGAACATCAGAAATAAAAAATCCGGATGGCTCAATAGTTTTTAAAATGGAAGACGTTATCGTACCAAAAAATTGGTCGCAAGTTGCAACTGATGTTTTAGCACAAAAATATTTTCGTAAAGCCGGTGTGCCTCGTCTTCTAAAAAAAATCAAAGAAGATGGAGTTCCAAAGTGGCTTTTAGCTTCAACTGCTGATGCAAAAACCTTAGATGAACTTCCCGAGAAAGAAAGGTTCGGATCTGAAATTGATTCAAGACAAGTTTTTCACCGACTAGCTGGAACTTGGACTTACTGGGGATGGAAAGCCGGATATTTTGATAATGAAGAAGATGCCGAAGCTTTCTATGCTGAACATATGTATATGCTTGCAAACCAATATGCTGCACCAAATTCTCCGCAGTGGTTTAACACTGGTTTGCATTGGGCATATGGAATTAACGGTCCGTCGCAAGGGCATTACTATGTCGATTTCAAAACTGGTGCATTAACATCTTCTGAAGATGCTTATACTCATCCGCAGCCTCATGCATGCTTTATTCAATCTATAGGTGATGATCTTGTAAATGAAGGCGGGATAATGGATTTGTGGGTAAGAGAAGCAAGGTTATTTAAATATGGAAGCGGAACCGGATCAAACTTTTCAAATGTTAGGGGAGTAAATGAACCTTTAAGTGGTGGTGGAAAGTCCTCAGGGTTAATGTCGTTCTTAAAAATCGGCGATCGGTCTGCTGGTGCAATCAAAAGCGGCGGTACTACGAGGCGTGCTGCAAAAATGGTTACTCTTGATATTGATCATCCTGATATTGAAGAATTTATTAATTGGAAAGTTGTTGAGGAACAAAAAGTTGCTGCGCTTGTTTCTGGGTCAAAACTTTGCAATTATCATTTAAACAATATTATTAAAGCTTGTTACACTGAGCATCCTGAAAACGAGCGATTTAATAGAAGAACCAATCTACACTTAAAAAAAGCTATTCTTGAAGCTAGAAATTCCAATGTACCTAACAATTATATTGAACGAGTAATTAAACTTGCACAACTTGGATTTAAGCAGATTGAATTCCCAGTTTATAATACGGATTGGAACTCAGAAGCATATGCAACAGTCTCTGGTCAGAATTCTAACAATTCAGTTCGTGTTTCGAATGACTTCATGCACGCTGTTTTAAATGATGCTGATTGGAATTTGTATTGGAGAGTAGAAAAATCAAAATCGGTAAAAGAAAATCGCACCCCGAAACCCTGTAAAACATTACCGGCTAAAAAAATATGGGATGAAATCTCTTATGCTGCATGGTCAAGTGCAGATCCTGGATTACAGTTTGATACAACAATAAATGAATGGCATACGTGTTCTGCAAGTGGGCCAATTCGCGCATCTAATCCTTGTAGTGAATATATGTTTTTAGATGATACTGCTTGTAACCTTGCATCACTTAACTTAGTTAACTTTTATAATGACAATAATCATAAATTCAATGTTGAATCTTATACACATGCTACAAGACTATGGACAATAGTTTTGGAAATAAGTGTATTAATGGCACAGTATCCAAGCAAATCAATAGCACAAAAAAGTTTTGAATTCAGAACATTAGGATTGGGATATGCAAATCTTGGCTCACTTTTAATGCGACAAGGAATTCCATACGACAGTAAAGAAGCATTTTCAATATGCGGTGCTTTGACTGCAATTATGCACATGAGAGCATATGCAACTTCTGCTCAAATGGCTAAGGAACTTGGTCCCTTTCCAAACTATGAAGAGAACAGCGAACAGATGATGCGTGTACTTCGGAATCATCGCCGTGCTGCATTCAATGTTCGTAAAGAAGAATATGAAGGACTTTCAATTTATCCATTTGGAGTAAATCCTGAATATTGCCCGTCAGAACTTCTAGAAGCAGCTCACGATGAAGCTGATTTAGCACTTGAACTGGGTGAAAATTTTGGATTTAGAAATGCGCAAGTAACTGTAATTGCTCCAACCGGAACAATCGGCTTAGTAATGGATTGTGATACAACCGGTATCGAACCTGATTTTGCCTTAGTTAAATATAAAAAACTTGCCGGCGGTGGATTCTTTAAAATTATTAATCAGTCCATTCCACCGGCACTCAAAAAGTTAGGTTACAATGATGATCAGATTAAAGAAATTGTAAAATATGCTAAAGGTTCTGGCACGTTAGTCGGATGTCCATATATCAATCCCGAGTCTTTAAAAGCAAAAGGCTTTTCCGAAGAAGCAATAAATAAAATTGAATCGATACTGCCATCCTCTTTTGATTTAAGTTTTGCGTTTAATCGATATTCACTTGGTGATCGATTTTTAAAAGGGAATCTCGGTTTTACCGATGAACAGATAAATGATTATAGTTTTGATTTATTGCGCGCACTTGGATTTACTAAAGAAGAGATTGCTTCAGCTAATGATTACGTATGCGGAACTATGACTGTTGAAGGAGCACCATTCATTAAGCATGAACATTTACCAGTTTTTGATTGTGCAAATAAGTGCGGTAAAAAAGGAACCCGATTCATTAAATCTGATGCTCATATTTTTATGATGGCTGCTGCCCAACCTTTTATCTCTGGAGCTATTTCCAAAACTATTAACTTGCCCAACGCTTCCACGATTGAAGATATCAAATACGCTTATTATCAATCCTGGAAACTTGGTTGTAAAGCAAATGCTCTTTATCGTGATAGTTCAAAACTTTCTCAGCCGCTTAATACTATGACCGAAGAGGAAATTGAAGAATTCATCGATCGTAAAGAAGAGAATGACATTGTAAAAATAGCTGAGAGAATCATTCATAGATACATTGCAAAACGAAGAAGACTTCCGGATAGACGAACTGGCTACACTCAAAAGGTAAAAATTAATGGTCAGTCTGTTTATATCAGAACTGGTGAATATGATAACGGTCAGTTAGGCGAAATATTTATAGACATGCACAAAGAGGGTGCCGCATTTAGAAGTTTGTTGAACTGCTTTGCAATATCAATTTCGCTTGGTTTGCAACACGGAGTTCCTCTTGAAGAATTTTCCGACGCATTTGTATTCACGCGCTTTGAGCCAAGTGGTGTTGTTACTGGACATAAAAGAATTAAGATGGCTACTTCGGTAATTGATTACATTTTTAGAGAATTGGCTGTTACCTACCTTAGTCGAAACGACTTATCTCATGTCGAAGAAGATGAAGTGCCAATTAAAGGTGATTATCACTCAGTTGCTGAGCCTGACTTTGACGGTGAGGAAATAGTTAGTGAAAGAATGATTGAATTAGACCATAGAAAAAGTAACGAAGATCATCCAGAAAGCAATGGCGATATGCAAATGAAAATAAGAATGTTGACAATGAATGATCCAGTGGCTAAAGCTCGTGAAAGAGGATATACCGGCGATATTTGTCCCGAATGCCAAAGTATGACAATGGTACGTAATGGAACGTGTCTTAAGTGCACAACTTGCGGCGCAACTACTGGTTGTAGTTAAGATATACCAGAAAAATTATAACCTAAAGAGGGGCTACATAGCCCCTCTTTTTATTATATTTGGAACGTTATTCATTGACTTTCTAAAGCAAAAGGGATAGCTTTTCACCCTTAATTTTAGCATGATTAAAGATAATATAAAGGTCTTAGAGGAAGAAATTTCTTCTATTTGTAATAACTGCGGAAGGCATCGTTCTGATATAAAACTGATTGCAGTAAGTAAAACTCAAAGTATTGAAAATATAAAACAAGCTTTGCTTGCTGGTGTAAATGAGTTTGGAGAGAATAGAGCGCAAGAACTTAGAGATAAATCCGAATTAATTTTTGATAATATTAATTGGCACTTTATTGGTCATCTACAAAAAAATAAAGTTAAGTATATAATCAAAAGTTCTGTATTAATTCATTCTATTGATTCAAAAAAATTAGCTGAAGAGGTAAAAACAAGAGCTGAGCAGAACAATAAGATTCAAAATGTATTGTTAGAAATCAAAACTTCTAAAGAAGCGACTAAATTTGGATTACTAAATGAAGATGAGATATTTTCTACAACTCAATATTGTTTTGAAGCACCGAGCATAAATCTGATTGGATTAATGACAATGGCTCCATTTACTAATGATGAAAAAATAATTCGAGGCTCATTTACACAATTAAGAAATTTATTTGAAAAGCTGAACAAAAATGGATATAACTTAACTGAACTTTCTATGGGTATGACAAATGATTATAGAATTGCGATAGAAGAAGGTTCAACTATGTTAAGGATTGGTTCAGCAATTTTTGGCGAAAGAAATTATTAATAGCGTGGATTTAAAATGAAATTCACACCGTTTGGAATAAAAAATCAGGAGTTCAATAAATCGGTTCGAGGTTACGACCGTGAAGAAGTCCGCAATTTTTTAGAAAATCTTGCTGAAGATTTTGAAAGGCTAAACCAAGAAAATGAAAAATTAAAAAATGATATTGAACGGCTTGATGAACAGATGAAAGAATATAAGCGGATTGAAAAAAATCTTCAGACTGCTATGTTGAGTGCTACCGAATCAACTTCGAAAGCAATTGATTCGGCAAAAAAACAAACAGCATTAATGTTGAAAGAAGCAGAATTGAAAGCTGTTCAAATTATTGAAAAGGCAAAAGAAAGTGCAAATGCTGTTAGAGAATCTGTGTTAAAGTTGAGGGAGGAAAGAAAATTATTAATTGCTAGAATTAAAGCAATGATTGAATCTCAAGCGGACTTGCTTGAATTCAATATAGAAAACATTGATACACGAAAACAAACTAGGAAAACAAAATCCTTAGACGAACCGAAAAAGGAAGAACAAGCTGATATTGATGTGAATGATATTTTGGAGAAACTTTTATGAGCAACTTAATTAACATGATTAATGAAACTCTATCAATCATCAGAAAACGAACTGATAAAGAATACTCGATTGGGATTATATTAGGTACCGGGCTTGGAGGTTTGGTTAGGGAAATAAATGTGGAGTTGGAAATTGATTATGCTGATTTACCGCATTTCCCATTGTCAACCGTTGAATCGCATAAAGGGAAATTAATATTTGGTAAAATTTATGGTAAGAATATTGTTGCGATGCAAGGCAGATTTCATTTCTACGAGGGTTATACAATGCAGCAAATTACTTATCCCGTCAGAGTTATGAAATTTCTTGGCGTTAAAACTCTTCTCGTTTCAAATGCGTGCGGCGGAATGAATCCTAATTATAAGCGCGGCAATATTATGATAATCTCAGATCACATTAATTTATTGGGTGATAACCCTCTAATAGGTAGAAATGAAGATGATTTTGGTCCAAGGTTTCCGGATATGAGCGAACCATATTCAAACAGATTGATTGAAATTGCAGAAAATTTAGCAAAGAAAAATAATATTTCCGTCCATAAAGGTGTTTATGTAGCAGTCCCAGGACCGAACCTAGAAACAAAAGCAGAATATTCTTTCCTTAGAAAAATTGGTGCAGATGTTGTTGGTATGTCAACTGTTCCAGAAAATATTGTTGCAAATCACATGGGTATGGAAGTATTGGGTATTAGTATCATTACAGATGAATGTATTCCTGAAACATTAAAACCAGTTGATGTTAAAGAGATTATCGCAACAGCAATGGAAGCTGAACCAAAAATGACTTTAATAATGAAAGAGGTTATTAAAGAATTATGACCGATAGAAAAAATATTTATTACGCGACCGCCGGTTTACTTGCAGTCATTATTTTTGCTTCAAATTTTTTGAGCACTGAGCTGTTTAAATCCGGCTATCAAAATTTTTCAGTTTGGTTTGTACTTTCAATCTTTTCATTTTCTTGCGGATGGCTGATCAATAAAACACTTGGCTATAACCATGGTGGGAAAGTTGTTTTTTCTGTAATCGTTGCTTCTGCTTTTTTAAGCGTGTTATTAGTTTCTTTTTTCAGCGATTATTTTGGACTAAATGAATTACTGGTTGAAAATATGATTCTATATATTCTTAGAAACATAACACTTGGATTGATGGCATTTTTTGGAATGGCCGTTTGTGAATTAATTTTGATTCAAAAAGAAGGGAAGGTTTATAAGAACGACAATGAAAGTATATCCCTTATGGCTGCTAATGCTCAGCGTGAAGCTCGTTTAATTGTTGAAGAAGCCAAATTAAAAGCTGATAAATTGCTTCACCACTCTCATCAGACAGTGGATGAAATGATTGAAAGAAAAAATGTAATTGAACTACGTCTTAAAGAATTTATTGCTGCGGAAAGAGAATTATTAAAAAAATACGAAAAAGAAAAAGAGAGCGAATAAAAAATTTTCAATTATAGAGATATAAGATGTTTAAACAATTTGACGAAAAAATTAATTATCCTGAAATAGAAGAACGAATTCTAAGATTTTGGGAAGAAAATAAAATTTTCGAAAAGAGTATTTCGACTCGCGATTTTAACAAACCATTTACATTCTATGAAGGGCCTCCTACAGTAAACGGCAAACCTGGTATTCATCATGTTATGGCGAGAACACTTAAAGATCTTGTCTGCCGATATAAAACAATGCAAGGATTTCAAGTCCATCGCAAAGCCGGTTGGGATACTCATGGACTTCCAATAGAAATTGCATTAGAAAAAGAACTTGGTTTTACTCAGAAATCTGATATCGAAAAATTCGGCGTCTCTAAATTCAATAAGAAAGCCAAAGAACTGGTTTATCACCACATCGAAATGAAAGAAGGCTGGCGTACTTTAACTGAGAGAATGGGTTATTGGATTAATCTTGATGATCCATATATCACATGTACAAATGAGTATATTGAATCAGTTTGGTGGGCGCTTTCAGAATATTATAAAAAAGGATTAATTTATAAAGGGTTTAAAATTGTTCCACAATGTCCGCATTGCGAAACACCTCTTTCTTCTCACGAACTTGCGCTTGGATATGATGAAGTTAAAGACCCAAGTGTTTATGTGAAATTCAAGCTTAAGGATGAAGATGCTGCTATATTAGTCTGGACTACTACACCTTGGACATTGATTTCTAACATTGCATTAGCTGTTGGACCAGAAATAGAGTATGTGAAAATTAAACATGAGAAACATGGAATAATCTACCTTGCTAAAGCGCGACTATCCATCATTAAAGAAGAAGAGTATCAGCTTTTAGAAGAATTAAAAGGAAGTGAATTATTAAATAAAGATTACGAACCTCTATTCAATTATATACCAGTTGAGAAACGAGCCTGGTATGTAATTCCCGGAGATTTTGTTAGTACTGAAGATGGTACCGGTGTTGTTCATATTGCTCCAGCTTTTGGTGCTGATGACTATGAGGTTTCAAAAAAATTTGACTTGCCATTTATTCAGCCAGTTACAAAAAGTGGAAGATTTACTGATCAGGTTACCGATTTTGCTGGAAGGTTAGTTAAATCAATTCAGTTTGAAACTCATGAAGAAAAAGGAGCTGATCCGGATATAATTAGAAATCTTAAGGAACGAAATCTGCTTTATAAAGCAACGAATGATTACCTTCACTCTTATCCGCATTGCTGGCGTTGCGAGAATCCGTTAATCTATTATGCAAGAGATAGCTGGTATATCAGAACTACAGAAATTGCAAAACGTATGATCGATTTGAATAATACAATTAACTGGTGTCCACCTGAAGTTGGAACTGGAAGATTTGGAAATTGGCTTGAAGAGAATAAAGACTGGTCGCTTTCACGCGATCGATATTGGGGAACTCCGCTTCCTATTTGGCTTGATGATGAAGGTAATATGATAGTAATAGGGTCGATCTTTGAATTAAAGGAAGGATTTGTTGATAGAGATGGAATTAGGGTTGCAATTAAAGACTTGCCGGAAAGTGAAATTGATCTTCACAAACCATTTGTTGATGAAGTTAAATTTGAAAAAAATGGAAAAGTTTACAAACGCACCCCAGAATTAATAGATGTTTGGTTCGATAGTGGTGCAATGCCGTTCGCACAATTTCACTATCCATTTGAAAATAAAGACCTATTCGAGCAGAATTATCCATGTGATTTTATCTGCGAAGGAATTGATCAAACACGCGGATGGTTTTATACTCTTCACGCAATTGGAACTATGTTATTTGATAATGTAACATATAAAAATCTTATTGTAAATGAATTGATTCTCGATAAAGAAGGACAAAAAATGTCCAAATCAAAAGGGAATACGGTTGATCCTTTTGCTTTATTCGATAAATATGGAGCTGATACTACGCGCTGGTATTTGGTTACTACAAGTCCTCCATGGAAACCTACTCTTTTTGATGAAGAAGGAATAGCGGAAGTACAAAGAAAATTTTTTGGAACTCTATTCAATACTTATAATTTCTTTGTGTTGTATGCGAATATTGATAAGTATGATTTTAAGGATAAGTTCATTGAATACTCTAATAGACCAGAAATTGATAGATGGATAATATCAAAGTTAAGCTCTTTAGTTAAAGAATTTGAAGAGCTGATGGATAATTATGATGTTACAAAAGCAGCACGATTGGTATCAAATTTTACAATTGATCAATTATCCAATTGGTACGTAAGAAGAAGCAGAAGACGTTTTTGGAAATCAGAAATGAATTCAAACAAATTATCAGCATATCAAACACTTTATGAATGTTTGATTACTATCTCCAAATTAACATCACCATTTGCCCCATTTATTGCTGAAGAACTATATCAAAACCTAAATAAAGTTACAAATTTGGAAAGTAACTTATCAGTGCATTTGGTTTATTATCCGAATCCAAGTTTTTTTGATACTGAACTTGAAACTAAAATGGATATTGCTCAAAGAGTTGTTTATCTAACTCGTTCAATGAGAGCAAAGCATAATTTGAAAGTTCGGCAGCCATTGAAAAAAATAATGGTAGTTGTTGATAAAAACAAGCGTGATGCACTTGGCAAAATGAAAGATGTAATCTTAGAAGAAGTAAACATCAAAGAATTAGTTGTACTTGAAGATGATTCAGGAGTAGTGAATAAATCTGCAAAACCAAACTTCAAAGTTGTAGGTCCAAAGTATGGCAAATTGGTTAAGCTATTGACAAACGCAATAAAAGAGCTAAACAAAAATGCGATTGCAGAAATTGAAAAAACTGGTGAATACACTTTAGATTTAGATGGTAATTCAGTAAAAATTTCTTTAGAAGATATCGAGATAATTAGTCATGAAATTGAAGGCTGGCTTGTTGAAAGTGAAGAAGGTGTTACCATTGCAATTGATACTGAGTTGTCAGAAGATTTAATCGCTGAAGGTTATGCACGTGAGTTTGTAAACCGAGTTCAAAATATGCGTAAAGATTTTGGACTTGATATAATTGATCGGATTGAATTATATCTTAAAGGTGATGAAAAAATAGTTGAATATATTGAACAATTTTCTAATTATATTGCTAATGAAGTTCTTGCTGAGAAAATTCACACTTCCGAAAGTGTTAGCGGATATGAGCAAAAGTGGAAGATTGGTGAATATGATTGTATTATTACAATTGCTAAAGTAAAAAATTAATTTCTGGAGGCACTTTATATGGCTAAAAAAGCTGTAAAAAAGGGGACAAAAAAAGTTACTACCAAAAAGAAAGTAACAAAAAAGGCAGTAAGTAAGCCTAAAAAAACTATTAAGGCTAAAGCAACAAGAAAAACTTCTAACAAAAAAGCTACTAAGGTTAAAGTAAGAAGATCGAAACATATTGAAGTAATATCCCCAACTAAGCGCGTTAAAAAAATTCAAGGTTACAACAAAAAAGATCTTGAAGAATTTCGCAAGGTTATACTCGACAAACGAAATGAAATTATCGATCAGCTTCAAGCACTTAAAGACCAAATGATGGATCCTACAACCGGTCAATATGTCAATGAGAATTCACCTTACTCATTGCACATGGCTGAGCAAGGAACTGATGCAATGGAACGCGAGAAATTATATCTGTGGGCTCAAAGAGAGAACAAATTTCTAGGTTACTTAGATGATGCTTTACAGAGAATTGAAATTGGCACTTACGGTATTTGTATTGAATGCATCGATGAACCTCAATACTTGTGCCCAACTTGTCCATTAGTTCCAAAAGAAAGATTAATGGCAGTTCCGCATACTCAGCATTGTCTGCAAGTTAAAGAAAAAATGAAAACTCATTAATTGATTAATGTAGGAATTTAGTTTGAGAGTATTATTTGTAACCCTTGTTGTTGTTTTAGCCGACCAATTGACAAAATTTTTTGTTAAAGGAGGAATTCTTCCTATAATAAATATTCGTGCTGATGGAATGTTTTATGGGCAGTCTATTGAGGTCATAGGAGATTTCTTTAAAATTACCTTTGTTGAAAATCCCGGATTAGCTTTTGGAATTGACGTTAATAATACAACAAAATTACTATTGTCTCTTTTTACTTTAGCTGCAAGTATCGGAATATTTCTATACTTATATAAATCGAAAGATCAAAAATTTATTATAAGATTTGCACTCGCTTTAATTCTTGGCGGCGCCATTGGTAATTTAATTGATAGAACATTTTATGGTGTGTTTTACGGTTATGCACCAATTTTTTATGGAAAGGTTGTTGATTTTTTTAATGTTGATTTTTTTGATTTTACTCTTTTTGGACGAACTTTTGAAAGGTGGCCTATATTTAATATTGCAGATGCTTCGGTTACTTTTGGAGTGATATTACTTTTGATATTTCACAAAACAGCTCCACATGAAAAAAAATCAGATGAATTTAAATCTGAAATAATTCAAGAGCAGCAACCGCCTGATATAGAAAAACTTGAAAAATCAGAAATAGAAGAAATTGAGATTTCAAACATATCAATGAATAATGCCCAAGATAATAACAGAGAAGAAAATTAAAATTGAAATTCCTGAGGGTAAGAAAAAGGAACGGATAGATTTATTTCTTGCTAACTCTGTTGAAAATGCAACTCGTTCAAGAATTCAAAAATTAATTAAAGCTAATCATATTTGTGTTAATAATAAGATTATAAAAGCCAACTATATCATTAATCCGGGTGATATAATTGAGCTTACGATTCCCGTAACGCCAAGGCCCGAAGACACTGAACCTGAAAATATACCGCTAAATATCATATATGAAGATGAATTTCTTTTAATTGTTAATAAACCGCCGGGAATGGTTGCACATCCATCACTTGGTAATTATTCAGGGACTTTGGTTAATGCTCTTCTATATCATACAAAACAATTAAGTACTTTGAATGAACCCGGAAGACCCGGTATTGTACACAGAATCGATAAAGATACTAGTGGATTATTGCTCATTGCAAAAGATGAGTGGACTCATGCACAATTGGCAAAGCAATTTTACAACCATACAGTTGATAGAGAATATTGGGCTGTCTGCTGGGGTCAATTTAAAAAGAGAAATGGTGAAATAATTGGAAATATTGCTCGCTCTGCCAGGGATAGAAAAATATTTACTGTCAGTTTGAAAGACGGAAAACATGCCCACACGTTTTATGAAGTGATTGAAGAATTTGAATTTGCCTCACTTGTGAAATTAAAATTAAAAACTGGGAGAACTCATCAGATTCGTGTGCATTTAGCTCATGTCAAACATCCAATATTTGGCGACGCAACTTATGGGGGCAGAGTAATAGTTTATGGCTCATCACTTCCTAAAATGAAAAGTCGTGTGGAAAACCTACTTCAATTAATGCAAAGGCAAGCGCTTCATGCAAAAACTCTTGGCTTTGTTCATCCACATACAAAAGAAAAAATATTTTTTAATTCAGAACTGCCGGATGATTTTAACAACTTGCTTGATAAACTTAAATCATAAGTTTTAGAAGTGAGAATTATTGATAATTAATTCTTTCCCACTCATCAATTGCATCAGGAAATGGTTTCAATGCTCTTGGTATTGCACCGTGCATGTAAGAAATTGCAACTCCATAATTAACTATTGGCACACCAACATATTTTGCTTGCTTGATTCTAGTCTGCATCATTTTCCTTGTCAATGTGCATCCCCCACAATGAATAATCAGGTTATATTGAATTAGATTTTCCGGGTAATCATGCCCATTAACAATAACAATTTCCAAATTTTTTTTTGTATGAAGCCTTAGCCAACGAGGGATTTTAATTTTGCCGATATCATCTTCTTGTGCATGATGCGAGCATGCTTCTGCAATAAGCACTTTATCGTTATTTTCTAATTTGTCAATTTGCTTTAAGCCTCGTATATATTCAATTAAATCTCCTTTATACCTCGCCATAAGAATTGAAAAAGTTGTTAATGGAATTTCATCAGGGACATCAGCGTTAACTCTCATAATAGCTTGACTATCAGTTACAACTAACTTTGGTTGATTATTTAATTTATCCAGAGCAGCGCGAAGTTCTTTATCTTTTGCTACAACAACAATTGCATCTGTGTCTAGAGCTTCTCTTATTGTATTTACTTGGGGCATTATCAGTCTTCCCTTTGGTGCGCCTAAATCGATTGGCACTACAAGAACAATTACATCGTGCTGCTTTATTAAATCACTAACTAAGGGAGCTCCATCATCGGAAGGCAATAAATCAGCAACTTTTTCTTTCAGCTGATTAATTCCATTGCCATTTGAACAAGAAACGGAATGAAATGCTATTTTCAATTCATTCAATTTTTCTAATAATTCATAATTAATTCCAAGATCTGATTTATTAATTACTACAAGATATGGAAGTTCAATTTCTTTGAGATGCTTTAACAAATCTATTTCGTTCGTTGCTAAATTGTTTTGTGAATCTAATACAAGTAATGCAAAATCAGATTCAGAAATTGTTTTAATTGTTTTTGTAATTCTTTTTTCACCAAGCTCACCAATGTCGTCAATTCCGGCAGTATCAATTAAAACAACTGGACCGAAAGGGAGGAGTTCCATTGCTTTTTTTACTGGATCGGTTGTTGTTCCGGGGATTTCGCTGACAATTACTAAGTCTTGACCAATAAATTTATTCATTAGGGAAGATTTGCCAACATTTCTTGTCCCTATAAATGCGATGTGTATTCTTTCTGATTGAGCGAGTTTATTCAATATCAATTCCTAAATCTTTAGAAATAAGATTATAGAGATCTTTTTCTTCCAGCAGTTTACTTTTCATTAATGCTTTTACAAATGATATTTTGTGCTTGTGAGCATAATTAACTAAATCTTGAATAGTTTCATATCCAAAAGTAGAAATAAGTGAAGCTGCTACAGCAGAACTATTTATTAAATTCAATTTACATTTTTCAACATCGGCAGTAATTCCATCAATACAATTAATTGCAAGATTGTTATTTGATTCAGCTAGCAATTCTAATGATTTCAAAAATACATGAGCGAGTAAAGGTCCAAATGGATTTAGTTCTAAATGTCCATTTGAAACTACATTGGAGATTATAACATCGTTACCTTTTATTATTTCGGAAATCTGAATTGCACTTTCCAGTACAACTGGATTAACTTTACCCGGCATTATTGTTGAACCAGCTTGTTTTGGAGGTAAGTTAATTTCGCTAATGCTGCCTTTTGGTCCGCTTGACATAAATCTTAAATCATTACAAATTTTTATTATCGATACAGCCCCAGCTTTTACGATTCCATGCACTTCAACGAATACATCAAGATTTTGAGTAGCATCAATCAAATCTTCACTTTTAGCAATTGGAAGCTTAGTTATTTTTTTAAGAATTGAATTAACGTTTAGCACATATTCCTTAACGGCAGAAACTGAATTGCCAACTGCAGTTCCACCCAAATTAACTGAACGCAATCTTTCTTCAGCATTATAAATTCTCCATCTGTCGCGTGCAATCGCTTGAGCATAAGCGCCAAATTCTTGTCCAAGAGCGATTGGAACAGCATCTTGATATTGTGTTCTACCTAATTTTAGAACTCCTTTAAATTCTTCTTCTTTTTTCTGTAATGAGTTTTGTAGCGTTGCAAATGAATTTGATAATTTGCGAAGCAAATAAATTGATGCAATTTTTAATGAAGTAGGGAAAGTGTCGTTGGTTGATTGGCTCATATTTACATCATCAAGCGGATTAATAGTATCGTATTCTCCAAAATTTTTGCCTATTATTCTAAGTGCAGTATTTGCAATTATTTCATTAATGTTCATGTTAAGTGAAGTACCAGCACCACCCTGATATGGATCAACAATTACCTTTTGATAAATTGCATCAGATTTTCTTTCTATCGATTGATCAGTCTCCTTGATTAAAATTCGAATTGCTTCATCCATCCCGTCATATTTTTCTTTGAATAATAATCCGCATTTATAATTTGTTTCAGCTGCAGCAAGCTTAACTTGAAGATATGCTTTGATTAAATAAGGATTTATTTTTTCACCGCTTTTTGGAAAATTATTATTACTCCTTAATGAATGGATTCCATATGAAGCATCGTCTGGAATTTCAAGTTGTCCTAATGTGTCTTTTTCTAATCTCATGTTTGTAATTTTTTGTTAAACAAAAATATTAAAAAGTTAGGAAGTAATTTTTTATAATGCATTAATTCCCAAATAGTTGAGTCTAAACCAATTTCTAAGATGAATAATTAAACAAGGTTTTACAGCGTTACAGATTTTGTCAAATGAATCTGTTTAAGTCAATATTATATTAAAAAAAAAGCAAAAAATATATTGCCTCCTATTATCTATTATTTTTTTGGCAAAATTCTATTTTTTTCATTAGTTTGAAAGAGAGAGAGAATTTATCAAATAATATTCAAAATTAATTAAGTGTTCGCAAGAATGTTATTATAAAATTGATAGAAATTCAGAATGATTATTGACCACACAAAACAAAAAAATAGATCTATTTCCATTCTTGCTTCCCAATATGAGTGTTTACATCTGAAAATGCAAAAGCAACTGAAGCTTTTTACTATGAGACACGCATAGTTTTATTGGTTTAGATGATTAGGTATTGATCAGGCTTATTTTAGATTTATTAATCAATAATACTATCTTTTTTAATTCATAATCATTCGGAGTTTTATGGAAAATAATAACAATTCTCATAAAGGGAGGCGAAATTTTCTAAAGTATGTTCTAAATGGCGGATTAGCTGGATTTGCTATATCAATTTTTTATCCGCTTGTTTCTTACTTAAAACCTCCGAAACAAGAAGATGTTGAAGTGTCATCAATCTCTGCCGGTAAACTTGATGAAATTGAAAAAGATACTGGTAAAATTATTCAGTTTGGTACAAAGCCAGTTCTTTTAATTAGAACACAAAATGATAAGCTTTTAGCCTATGATGCAATTTGTACCCATCTAGATTGTACGGTTCAATATAAAAGCGACATGGGAATTATTTGGTGTGCATGTCATAATGGAAAGTATGACTTAAGTGGGCGTAATATTGCCGGTCCTCCTCCAAAACCACTGCAGCCATATAATGTTGTTGTAAAAGGTGATGAAATAATTATATCCAAACAATCTTGAGCTAATCATGAAAAAATTTTTTTTAAATCTATACAATTGGATTGATGAAAGAGTTAAGCTTGAGGACCTGGTCAATTTCATGGGTAAAAAATATGTGCCAGTACATAGTCGTTCTATTTGGTACTATTTTGGCGGAGTCACACTTTTCTTTTTTATAATTCAAGTTGTTACTGGCATTCTGTTGTTGTTTTATTATAAAGCAAGTGCAGATTTGGCATTTGAAAGCATTCAATTTATAATGTCTAAGGTTGAGTTTGGCTGGTTGGTTAGGTCAATTCATACTTGGTCTGCAAATTTATTTATACTCGCAGCTTTTATACACATGTTCAGCGTTTATTTTGAAAGATCCTATCGCAAACCAAGAGAAATAACTTGGATAACTGGAATGTTGATGTTTTTTCTTGGACTTGGATTTGGATTCAGTGGTTATTTACTGCCATGGAATGAACTTGCATTTTTTGCAACAAAAGTAGGGTCAGATATTTTAGGTGCAATTCCACTAATAGGTGAAGAATTAAAAATATTTGCACGAGGCGGTGAAGATGTAACCGGTGCAACTTTATCAAGAATGTTTGGGTTTCATGTTGCTTTGTTCCCAGCAATTTTTACTGTGCTTTTAACTATTCATCTCCTTTTAGTGCAGAGACAAGGGATGAGCCAGCCGATGGAAATGGTAGAAAAAGAAATGAGCGAAGAGAAAAAAATGCCATTCTTCCCAAACTTTTTGCTTCGTGATTTATTGTTTTGGTTAATAGTTTTAAATGTGCTGGCAATTTTAGCTGTTTTTTTCCCATCAGAATTAGGACATAAAGCAGATCCGTTTGCACCAGCTCCGGAAGGAATAAAACCCGAATGGTATTTTCTATTTATGTTTCAAGCGTTGAAATATTTGCCGGCTCATGTACTTTTTATTGAAGGGGAAATTCTCGGCATCCTATTATTTGGTGCTGCTGGAATTTTATGGCTTCTTGTTCCTTTTTGGGATAAAAAAACTGCACGCGGACAAAAAAATAAATTTATTACTTATCTCGGAATATTTTCTGTGATGTTCATCATTGTCTTCACAATCCTTGGGTGGTTAACATGAAAAAAATATCGATTTCAAGCGTCATTCTATTTTTGTTGTTAATTTCAAATTCAATCCAAGGGCAAAATGACAAATGCTTTATCTGTCACGAGTCAATAGGTGATAATGCTTCAGTACTGTTTAAAAAAGATATCCATTTTCAAAAAAATATTTCGTGTTCTGGATGTCATGGCGGCAACAATCAATCTGATGATATGGAAGTAGCTATGAATCCGAGAAATGGATATTTAGGAGTCCCGAAGGGTGATCAAATTTCTGAAAGATGTATTAAATGCCACTCGAATAGTGAAACAATGAGAAAATATGGTTCGAAATTACCAACAAATCAAATTGAGCAAATTAAAAATAGCGTTCATTGGCAAAGGTCTACTAAAGGAACTGAACATATAGTTCAATGCACAACATGCCATAATGCTCATGGAATTGTTTCTGTCAAAAATCCAGCTTCTCCGGTTTATTCGCTTAACATTCCAAAGACATGTTCTACTTGTCATAATAGTGCTGTTTTCATGCATTCGTACAATCCATCTTTACCGGTTGATCAGTATCAAAAATATATTACAAGTGTTCATGGGAAGTTAATTTTAAAAGGTGATTCAAAAGCAGCAGATTGTTCTGATTGCCATGGTGCACATGATATTAGAAAAGCTACAGATGTTAAATCGAAAGTTTATCCGACCAACATACCAGCAACATGTTCTGTTTGTCATAGTAATACAGCATATATGAAGAGTTATAAAATTCCCACTGATCAATTTGATAAGTTCTCAATTAGTGTTCATGGGAAAGCGTTGCTTGAAAAAAATGATTTAAACGCACCGGCTTGCAACAGCTGTCATGGAAATCATGGTGCAACTCCGCCTGGTGTTGAATCAATTTCGAAAGTCTGTGGAACTTGCCATGTATTGAATGCAGAATTGTTTTCAGGAAGTCCTCACAAGCAAGCATTTGATAAGAAAAAATATCCTGAATGCGAAACATGCCATAAGTATCATGATATTGTAACTGCTTCAAATGAATTATTAGGTGTCTCCAAAGATGCTGTTTGCAGTAAATGTCACTCAGAAAAAGAAAATAGAAAAGGATACTATATTGGAATGAAAATGAGAAGCTTGATTGATAGTTTAGATGCTGAAATTAAAACTGCAAACGCATTAGTCAATGATGCCGAACAAAAGGGGATGGAAATAAGCGATGCAAAATTTAAACTGCGGGATGCTAATCAAGCAAAATTAGAGACAAAAACTATGGTTCATTCAGTTGATTTTGAAAAATTCAAGGAAATCGTAAGTGGAAAAGGATTAAAAACAACAAATTCAATAAAGGATGAAGCATCTGCAGCGATAGATAATTTCTACTTTAGAAGGTATGGTCTTCTAGTGTCAGTATTAATTATGTCAATTTTAGCCATTGCTCTTTATTTCTATATTAAAAGCATTGAAAGGGGAAAGAAAAAAATTAAATAATCTACTTTCAAGATAAACCAGAGGTAATTTTATGGATTATGAACAAAATAATTCTGCAATAAAAAATATTGAAGAACGACTTCAAAAAATTGAACAAAGAATTCTTTCATTGGAGAAAAAATTCAGTGCGGATTTTGAAGAAAGTAATGTTGAACAAGAAGAAAGCACAACAGATACTTATGAAACTATTGAGGAAAGAGAAGAAAGATACGAATCTATAGTAGGGCAATCTTGGATGGCGTTAATTGGCACTATCGTGATAGTTACTGGGCTCTGTTTCTTTTTATCACTTTCGTATGAGTCACTGCCTCCGATTGCACCGGCTTTAATTGGCTTCTTTTTGTCAGGTGTAATTTTTGGTTTTTCAGTTATGATTCGGAAAAGCTATTCTATTATTTCACAATATATGCTTGGCGGTGTAATATTTCTATTATACTTCAGTACAGTAAGACTTCATTTTTTTGGAGAAGCAGCTATTAGTTCTTTGGAAGTTGAGATTATCTTATTAACGGTAGTTGTCATTATAAACTTACTTCTTTCACTTCGGAAAAAGTCAATTTATCTAGTGTCTATATCGTTGATACTTGGATTAATTACTTCTTTATTAAGCCACAATGTTTTCTTTTTGTATGTTCTATTGACGGCAATTTCTGTATTGAGTAATTATTTGAAACAAAATTACAATTGGAACAACATAATCTATTTCTTTATGCCTTTGACTTTTATTACGCATTTAGTTTGGTTCATTTTGTACGCTTCAGGACCAGATTTTGAAAATACAATGCCTTCAGTTTTTATCAATTCGTTTTTCGTATTGATATATAGTGCGATTTACTTCGCTGGCAATATTAAAAGAAAAGAACCATTTCCGGAAACACTTTCAATTGGTGCATATTCATTTTTTAATGCTTCATTTGTCATTTTGATTATAGTTGTCATTGTTAGTATCACTAAAATTGAAAACAGCTCGCCAAATTATTTTTTAACCGCATTATTTTTTATGGTTTTTGCAACAATTAATTGGGAAAAAGAAAAAAGTAAATATTCAACTTTTATTTATGCAATGTCTAGCTATTTTGCACTGAGCTTCGCGATAATTTCACTTAACATTCCCAACTATTTAGTATGGTTATGCTGGCAAAGTCTTTTAGTATTGGCTACTGCTGTATGGTTTAAGTCTAAATTTATTGTAGTTGCAAACTTTTTTATATATGCTGCGGTGTTAGCTGGATATTATATTACTTCTGCATCAATTGATTTTTTTGCTTTGAGTTTTGGTCTGGTTGCTCTATTAAGTGCTAGGATTCTAAATTGGAATAAAAACAGATTAGAACTAACTACTGAGCAAATGAGGAATGTTTATTTAATTTCTGCATTCATTGCTATTCCATATACTTTGTATTTTACTATGCCGGAAAATTTTGTAAGTATATCCTGGATAGTTGTTGCTGTTGTTTATTATTCTCTCAGTCTTGTTTTGAATAATAAGAAATACAGATGGATGTCGATCTATACATTCTTATTAACACTTTTTTACGTTGCTATTTTAGGATTCACTAGTACAGATACTACATATAAAATTATATCATTCTTGGCGCTTGGATTAGTATTAATTACAATTTCTATTGTATACACTAAAAGGAAAGTAATAAATAGGTAGTTATAGTATTGCTTATTTAT